>CBAAAA010000244.1:0-7260 GCA_964658695.1 uncultured Solirubrobacteraceae bacterium
ACGGCGGCAGCGGATCAGATGTAGCGAGCACGTCGGCGGCACTGGTGGAGAAGGTCTCGAAGGCGAATACGGTGTCTGCACTGAGTGCTTCGCCGAACCCATCGATCTATAACAGGGCGGTGACGTTTACGGTGCAAGTCCAATCGGCGCACGGCGGTTCTGTGAGCGGGTCGGTGATCTTCAAGGACGGGACAACGACGCTGGGCACGGTAGCGGTGAATCCTTCGACGAATAAGGCATCGTTGACAGCGACGCTCGCGGTGGGTTCGCACAACATTCAGGCGGGCTATCTAGGAAGCCTGAATGACAACGGCAGCACGTCTTCGGTGCTGAAGGAGACGGTGACCAAGGCGGAGACCACATCGGTGCTGGCGGCATCGGCAAATCCGTCAACACATGGAACATCCGTGACGTTTACGGCGACGGTGACTCCGGTATCCGGGGGGACGGTAACGGGCACAGTGACGTTTAAAGACGGCACTGCGACACTGGGCACGGGCACGGTAAACTCCTCAACCAGGAAGGCGACGTTTGCGACGTCTCAGTTGGCGGTGGGGACACATTCGATTACGGCGGTGTATGGAGGAAACACCAATTTGAATGTCAGTACGTCGGCGGTTTTGAAGCAAGTGGTCAAGTAAGTATCAAACAGCACTTGAGCACAGAGGGGCTGGCTGCGAAGGACTGCAGCCGGCCTCTTAGTGTTTTTCGAATGCTGCCAGTTGCTGGCGATAGGCGGCGGCCTTGTCGGGTTGATGCAGACCGTCGTAGGTCTTGACTAAATCGGACAGGGTTTCGGCGGTTCTATCTTTTTTGGATGGTGGTTGTTTCTTCCATAGGGCGAGGCTGGCGAGGAGGAGCGGCTCTGCTTCGTGGTACTGCCGGTCGCGAAGTTTGAGTTCGCCGAGTGCCATTTGGGCGTGAGCGAAACCGATGCCGGTGGACCATTCGGTGGAAGGAAAGCGGCGGACAGACTCTTCGTATAGGGATTCAGCGGATCTGTAGTTCTTCTGGATGACGTCCACGTCGGCGAGATTCGAGAGGGCTGTGGGAAGGTCCGCGGTGTTGCCGATCTTGTTATAGATTTCGATTTCGCGAGTGGAGTCGGCGCGGGCCTCTGCGTAGTCGTGACGATCCATTGCCAGATGAGCAAGCAGCCGAAGGGTATAGGCAACGCGACGATGCCAGTGTCCGTAGGTACGTTCGAGTTCGCTGAGGGCCTGTCGTGCAACGGAGGAAGCCTCGTCGTACTTGCCGTCGGCTTCGAGAGCCTGCGCCAGGATGCGCCGGGTATTTGCGATCTCAGGGTGGCCGGCTGGCAACCATGCCTCGAGAATCTGAAGCGCCTCGCGGTAGGTCTGCGCGGCAGTGGCGTATTCGAACCGCGCCTCTTGAATTTCACCAAGGTTGATGATGTCGTTGGTGTCGTCGCGGCGGAGTTTGGGATTGCGCCCGCGGTCGAGGGCGATTAGAAAACGGGTCAGGCGCTCGGCCTCGACTAACTGGTGAAGCTGGATGTAGACGTTCACTTTCAGGTTGAGGGTGTCCATCCAATCCTGGTAAGCGTCGGTTCGTTTGGACTGTACTGCCTCGGCGGCGTTCAACAGGGAGAGCGCTTCGGGATAGCGTGTTTCGTGGATCAGGACGTCGGCAAGCGAGGATTTATTCCTGGCGACGGCCAGAGGGTCAGGCGGGCTGAGTGTCTCGGTCATGTTGAGGGCTTTGCGCATGGTGGCGTCGGCCTGTTGATAGAGACCGCGCTCGTTTTCAAGCAGACCGATGTTGACGAGAGTCTCGGCGTAGTCCCTGGTTCCGGGTTGGAAGCGCGCGAGGGCGAGTTGAAAGAGAGAACCGGCGCGGTCGAATTGACCGAGAAAACGATAGACGGTTCCGAGCGTGTTGTACAACTCGGCCTGCACGAGCGGTTCATTGTTAAACTGGCTGGCTTTGTCTACGCCGGTGGAGAGCATATCGATGACGCGGAGATCTTTGGAGGGCCCATTCACTGGGTCGCCACCTTGAAAGAGGCTGTTCATGAATTGCTGGATCTGGCGGGCGCGATTGGCTTCGGCGAGAGCTTCGTCGCGGGTTCTGGCAAGACGCCAGGTGAAGTAGGCAACCATCGAGAGGATGAGCAGAAGGGCAGCGGCGGATGCGATGACGGGCGAACGGCGGCGCTGGATGAATTTGCGAAGACGGTAACCGATGCTGTCGGGACGGGCGTCCAGCGGCTCGCGCCTGAGGAAGTGGTCGAGGTCGCGAATGAGCGCGTCAACCGAGCCGTAGCGCTGTGCGACATCTTTGTGCAGGCTTTTGAGGACGAGGACATCGAGATCGGCCCATTCGGTTCGTTTGAGAGGAAGGGCCGAGGAAATCGAGGCGCGCTCGGGAATTTTTGTCGAGATGATTTGTTCTGCCTGTGAAGGAGTAAGGCCGGCAAGGTCGAACGGGAGATGATCAGTGAGCAGTTCGTAAAGCGTGACGCCGAGAGAGTACACGTCGCTTTGAATGGAGATGCGATTGACGCTCACCTGTTCGGGAGCGGCGTAGGCAATGGTGAGTGGATGGGCTCCGGTGCGAGTCATGCCGGAGCCGATCTCTTCGAGCTGTTTAGCGATGCCGAAATCGAGGAGCTTTACCTGGCCCTTGGCGGTGACGAAGATGTTGGATGGTTTGAGATCGCGATGGATGATGGCTTGTGAGTGCGCGTACTGGACGGCTTCGCAGGTTTGGCGGAAGAGTTGGAGACGATCTTCGACGGAAAGATTGCGGTCGCGGGCGTAGGCGGTGATGGGCTGGCCTTCGACAAACTCCATGGCGAACCACGGTGTGCCGTTGGGCCCGGCTCCGCCTTCATAGATGCGGGCAATGGCGGGATGAATGAGCTGGGCGAGGACGCGCTGTTCGGCGAGAAAGCGCTCTTTTCGGTCGGGGGAGATCCAGGCGTCACCGGGTACTTTGATGGCGACTGGGGTGCCCCAGGTGATGTGCTCGGCGAGGTAGACGACGCCCATTCCACCTTGGCCGAGACAGCGCTTGAGGCGATACGGGCCGATGCCGTCTGCGAGCGGATCAGGGAGCACGTCGCCGGCCATGGCGGCCGCACCGGCATCGAGAAACGAACTCCTTTCATCGCGGGCCAACATGTTCAGCAATTCGGTGGCGAGACCGGGGTCGTTCACGGCTTGCGCTTCGACGAAGGGACGCCGCTCGGAGGCGGGAAGCTGCACGGCGAGTCCGAAGAGTTCGTCAATGCGCTGCCAGCGTTCAGGGGTCATCTCAGGGCTTGTCGGGGAGAGTTCCTGGCGCGGCGCGATGGGCTTCACTCGAGAGCCAGGCGCGTGCGGATCGCCAATCGCGTTCGGCTGTGGATTCGGAGATGCCAAGTTCCGAGGCTATTTCCGGGATGGTGAGGCCGCCGAAGAACAGAAGTTCGACAATGGAGGCCTGGCGTGGGCTGAAGGCTTGCAGGCGATCCAGGAAGCTATTCACCAGCATGATGCGTTCGACCGAAATGTTAGTTTCTTGCAGCTGATCATCCAAAGGGATGCGGATTGCGTCTTTGCCTCCGCGTTTATCGGCAAAGCGTCGACGGGCAGCGTCACAGAGCACCTGGCGCATGACATGGGCGGCGATGCGTTTGAAAGAGAGTTCGGTGAGATCGGGAATTTTTCCGGCTACGGCCAGGCGACCGTACGCTTCGTGAACGACCGCGGTGGGCGAGAGGGTAGCATTGTCGCGGTGCCCCAGCATGGAGTGTGCGACGCGGCGAAGCTGTTCGTAGATGGCCGGGAAGCGCGCATCGAGAGCTTCTTTCTGGCCAGAAGGTGCAGACATCGGTACTCCTGAATAGATTACCTGAGTCGGGTGAGCGACAGAAAGGGTTTCAGGGGACGACAGGTTTCTCAGGATAAGACCGAAGCCGGCCAAGAGACGAACGTACTTCTTCCAGGAGTCACTGGGCGAAGCGGTCCTGTTCTTCCGGGGGGAGCGACGCAAGCTTCGCAATTGCCACATCCAACAGTTCCGTCATGACTCAAAGCATAGCCGTCTAAATTGGTTCATTTCGGCCTCGACACTTTTGCCGGCATTCACGTATAGAGTGCAGGGCTCATTCGGAAGATAGAACCGTATGCAAATGGCGATGCCGCTCAGTCGAACTGCCTTCGAAGAGGAATCTCTGCGCCTCCTGATCGAGGCAGCCAAGGCGGGTGATGAGGCGGCGTTTGAGCGTATCGTGTGGCGGTATCAGCATCCGGTTCTTCGGCTTGCTCAGCGGATTTTGTTGAACCGGGAGGCGTCGCGGGATGTGGCGCAGGATGTTTTCCTTCGGTTGTACAGAAGTCTGGGCGCGGTGGATGCGTCGCGCGATCTTCAGGCTTGGCTTTATCGTGCGACTTCGAACGCCTGCTACGACGTGTTGCGACGCGGCAAGCGAGACTTGCCGCTGGACGTGCTGGAAGATCCGATGGATGACGCTCTCAACCCGGAGCAATCGATGAACGCTGCCCAGCAGAGGCGGTTGGTGCTGGCTGGAATGCAACGGCTCTCCGCGCGTGAGCGGGAGGTGATTGCGTTGCGAGACCTGGAGGGATATACGACGGAGGAGGTGGCCGCGATACTCAAGCTGAGCCAAGGTACGGTGCGTTCGCATCTGTCGACCGGGAGAATCAAGCTGAAGAACTTTGTCGCGGCTGCGGGGAGCAAGCCCTTATGAAGTGCCGCATTCGTGAAGAAGATCTGGCGCTGTATTCCAGTGGAGACTTGGACGCTGAGCGTTCCGCAGAGTTGCGTCTGCATCTGGCAGCGTGTGCTGACTGTCGTCAGACGGCTTCGGATCTGAAGTGGACGGCGCAGTTTGTTGCGGCTCCGTTTGGACCGCCATCGAAGGAAGATCTTGGGCACATGCGGGAGGCGATTACAGCCGGTTTGCGGAAGCAGCAACGGAGTCGCCGGGAGTGGCCGTTGTGGAGTGCGGCGGCGGCGGTTCTTCTCGTCACGGGGATTGTTGTTCCGGCGCTTGTACAGAGGGGAAGAGAAAGACCGGTTCTGGAACAAACGGCGAGTCAGGAATCGTCACTGGCGGTGACGCTTCCGGCAGCAAGATGGACCTTTCCCAATTTGAATTTCAGTCGAAGGCCGGTTGCTGAGGCCGGTGTCAGGGGAGTGTCGGTGATGGCGAACTCGTCGGGCAAGGCGGAACTGCGGCTGGCGACTGCCGATCCTGATGTTGTGATTCTGTTGCCGATGGATGGAGAGACCGATGTCGATTAGATCCGTCGCAGTTTTCTGTTTGGTGTTTGCGGCGCCGGCTTTTTGTCAGAGCGCGGCTGAAGTCAAGCCACAGGAACCAGCGGTAAAAATTATTCGGGTGCAGGGCGACCCGCGGCCAATTGTCGAGCTGGTAAAGCCGGGCTCGAATGCAATCATTCAGTGGGACAGCGCTTTGGGCGTTATAGTTCTTAGAGGTTCGCCGAGCTCCGTAGCGAGCGCCGAACGAGTGATTCAAGAGTTGGAGTCACTGAACGGAAATACTCAGAGTCGCGATATCGAGCTGATCGTTCATGTGCTCGGCGGCGTGCCAGCGGATGGCGCGAGCGCGCGATCTCGGAGTCCCAGAACGCGGACCTTGCCCCTGTCTATAAGCAGCTTCACGGGGCGTTTCCATTCAAGTCTTATCAGGTGCTGAGCACTGTTCTGATGCGGTCCGGGCAGGGTACTTCTTCAAGCACGGAGGGGATGATGAAGTCTCCAAATTCGCTTCAAGATAGTGTCACGCCGGGCTCTTACAAGATCGAGTACGATTCGGCTTCCCTCTCAGGCGGGAGTGTGCCGGTGATACATCTGAAGAAGCTTCACTTCAGCGCCAGGATTCCGTATGTATCCGGGTCGATCGCCTTGAGCCAGACTTCGATGCGGGACGTTGGCGTCGAGACCGATGTCGATTTACGGGACGGTCAGAAGGTGGTCGTGGGGACCTCGAACATCGAGCCGGCCGGGACTACCTTGTTTATTGTGGTAACCGCCAGGCTGCTGTAGGCAGCGATCAGCGTGGCCGCCTGGTGTTCTTAGTGGTCCACTTCCACTAAGCGCTGGTTTATGCCGGTAATGGCGATGAAGCGTTCGGCTTCGACCAGGTCTTCACAATGGCGGCGGGCCATCATCAGTGACGAAACGAAGTAGAACAGTTCTTTAGTTGAAGCTACGAATCTTGCTATTTTCATTGGGTTTCTTTCCTTTGCCTGTAAAGCTCATCGACGTCTGCAGCCAGAACAATAGGCTTTACAGCTGATTTTTGCTAGATACGGTGAAAGCTTTTCAAAATATCCCGGGTTTGGTACCGGAGGGCAATTGGACGCCCATGAGGGCAGGTCATTGGATAATCGCAAGCCGCTAAGGCGCGCAACAGCCACTCCATCTTTCGGGGTTCCAGACGGGTGTTGATCTTGATGGCGGCACGGCAGGCAATGGTGGCGCAAACGCCGCGGCGGATTTCATCAAGCGAGCCGGAACGGAGCTCCTGCTCGGCAATTTCCAGAATTTCAAAGATGATTTTCTCGATGTCCGCTGGGCCGACCGCCGCGGGTGCGGCTTTGATGGCGATAGTTCTTTGGCCAAACGCCTCGGTTTCGAAGCCGAGAGCGTTCAGTTCGTCGGCGATGCGGATGTATTCCAGCTGCTGGGTGGGACTAAGAGACAGCACCAGAGGCATAAGCAGGCGCTGCACCTCGATGCCGCCCGAGACTCGTTGTTTCAAGACCTGTTCAAACAGGATGCGTTCGTGGGCGACGTGTTGATCGATGATCCACAGGCCATCCCTGCCGGCAGCCACGATAAAGCTGTCTTGAAGCTGGCCGAGCGGCCGGAGATCAGGAAGGGCCGGTTGCGCTCGCGTGCCAATTGCTGGATCGCAAGCGAGACCGCGGACGATCCACCATCGACCATCGCGCTGGCCCCGCTGTCCAACCAACCGCGTACAATGGACGCGCCCAGGTCTGGCTTATTCTGATGGTCGCCGACGAGGATCTCGATAGGGCGGTTCAACACCCGGCCACCAAAATCCCGAACCGCAAGCTGGGCCGCCGCGACCGAGCCCGGACCACTGGGTGCCGAATAGACGCTTGTCTGATCGTTGATCACGCCGATTCGGATTGGGGCTTGGTTTGCATCTGCGGCCCGAGCGGTTCGGGGGCTGAACAAGGCCCTGCCCACCGAGGCCGTGACAGTTGCGCCAACGGCGGACGCAAGCGCCTGGCGCCG
>CBAAAA010000245.1:0-7258 GCA_964658695.1 uncultured Solirubrobacteraceae bacterium
GAACAGCCGCAACGCGACCAGAAGCAGCAAAACCGCAATCGCGATCAGCAGGACTGGGCCGATCGAGAGGCAGCGGGTAAAGTCTCTCTGGCGCAAGAAATTCGCTGGTGGGAAGACAGGCTTACTCTCGAGAAGGACAACAGCGACCGGAAGCGGGAGATCGGCCTCACCCTCGGTCATCTCTACCAGCGGCGGGATACGGACCAGGAAGAAAGACTCGTAAAAGCAGAGAACCAGCAATCGGAAGGGATGCTGCTGCCGGGCAGCGGCAAGCCGGACCGCCAAGCTCAGATCGATTACTTCCAACAGATACGAACCGCTACTAACCCAGATTTAATTCCGCCAGCGCCACCGCCTTCGACGATCCCGATGGCAACGGCCGGTACGGACCTGCCAGGTTTCATTGCCCAGACCGCCCGTAAGAACGACATCGATCCCGGGCTTGCTCTAGCGGTAGCAGAGAACGAAAGCGGCACCAAGCAATTCAAAAAAGACGGCTCGATCGTGCAGAGCAGCACGGGTGCGCTCGGCGTCATGCAGCTCCAGCCAGGGACTGCCAAGGAAATGGGGGTGAATCCCTACGATGCGACCCAGAATGTTCAGGGTGGCGTCGGATACCTCGGGAAGATGCTGGCCAAGTATGTGAATCCGGAAAGAGCACTCGAAGCCTATAACTGGGGCGAAGGGCGGGTGGACCGCGGCGAAGCCATGCCGGACACCGTGAAGGACTATGCCAAGAACATATTGGCGCGCTCTAAAACGATCGCAGTCCCAGCGGCACAAGCATCACAGGCACCCGAGTTTGATCAGGCCCCCGATCATTCCAAACAGTTTGATAATGCGAATGCCCAGCTAGCGCGTCTGAACGGGGAAGCGATCCGGGATGCAGATCAAGAGCTCGTAAAAGCCGACAAGGCGGCATTCGAGAAGCTGGAAGACGATCATATTGTCAGTGCCCAGGAGCAGCAGCGCTTTTGGCAGACCATTGTCGGCCACGCCTTAGCCGGATCATCAGAGCTGGAGCGCGCCGAAGAACAATTAGCCGCGTCGAACAGGCGGGTCCTCCAGGAAGAGCAGCGGGTCCGTCGGCTGCGGATCGAGACCGCGGCAATTCCGATTGAGGCGGGATTCAAACAGCAGGAAGACATCGTTCGCGATGCGGGCCAGGCCGGGATACGGCCCACGCAGCTCGCCGGCGCCACCGGCGTCTCACTCCCGGCCATCGAGAAGCCGACACTGGGACAGACCATCGGCACTCTGGGCGGGGCGGCCAGCGCCGCCACGGAAGAAGCCCGTGAGCTGCAGGCGATTCATTTGGAGGAGGTGGAAGATGACGCAAATACCCTCGCCAAAGAGCGCGCCAACGCTGGCGACAATCAACTGTTACTGGCTGAGATCGACAAGAAAGCGGCGGTACTTCAAGCCAAATACAATCGCGAGAAGCTGCAGGACAGCCTTGCCGTAGCGAAGGCGATCGAGGCGCAGTATAAAGAAACCGTTACACAGATCACCAGCAACTTTTTCAAAGGCCTGAACGAATGGATGGAGGGCCAGAAGTCTTTTGCGCAAGCGATGAAAGACTCCTGGAACGACATCGTGAAGAGCATCATCAGCGACATCGAAAAGATGGTCGAGAAGTGGCTGGTGGAAAAAGTGGTCCTGGCGGGGCTGCAGAAGATCTGGGGCGCGCTCACCAACCCGACCACGCAGCAGGCTGGTACGTCCGGCCAGAGCCAACAGCCGGGGCCGCTGCCGCGATTACTGACGCACATCCCGGTGATCGGGCCGGCTCTCGGTAAGCTCATCTCGCCGCACTCGAATCCGGATGATCACAACGCGGTCGTTGCGGCCAACACAGCAGCGCTGGAAGCTCTGACGCGGGCACTCGGAGGCGCGGTTGCTCCGGGAAGCACCCCCATCGCTTCCAGCGGTGGGAACGGCGTCAAGCCTGGGCTGCAGGCGGGTTCGACTGTGGCAGGAACTGAGGCGAATGCGGGCACAACACTCACCCGGGAATCGGCCGATCCTGCTTGGTTCCCAAGGGGGCTGATCCGGCGGGAGCCCACAGCGCCCGGTCTGACTCCGCAAGACACTACCAACCTCGGCGACTTCAAGAACTCCGAGCTGGGGCAACTCGCGGGCGGCGCCCAATTCAAGCAAGCCGGTCAGGCCAGTCAACAGGAGACGAACATCGTTCTGCGAGATGACCAAAAGCAGATTCAAGGAGAGAAGTCTTTAACCCAAGCGACGACCCAGGCCACCAAGCAGGATCTGGCGCTGGAGACCCGCGGGGATCAACAAAAACTTGGCACGGCGCTCAAAGTGGATAAGGAAGTGGTCACCGACGCGAAGAACGCGGTCCGGCAGATCGACCAGGCAATGCTGGTGGGAGTGAACCAATGGATTTCCGGTCAGAAGTCATTCGGGCAGGCGATGAAGTCCACCTGGAACAGCATGGCGATGTCGGTGATTACCGATATCGAACAGATAGCGGTCAAGTGGGTGGAAGAACACATCATCATGGCAGCGATCGAGAAACTGTTCCATGCATCCGGTGCCTCTGATGAAGAAGCCGGAAAGACGAAAACGATTGCCAGCAATGTAGCCACCGCCACCAGCGACGCCGGGACAGCGGCCGCCGGAACACTGGCTTACTATTCAGCGTTCGCGCCCGAGATCGCGCCTGTGATGGCGGCTGCACAATTGGCGATCGGCATGGGCTTTGCGGGATTGGCGGCCGTCGAGACCGGTGGCTTCATTCCGTCAACCGGTGTGGCGCTGCTCCACCAGGGAGAAATTGTGGTGAACCATCCAGTCACCCAGATGCTCAGCCAACTGGCCGCAAGCGGCAATTCGTACAGCGATCGCAGCACGTCCGCAACGGCTGGCGCTGTGCACAACCACATTCATTACTCGCCGACGATTCACGCGACCGGCTCTGCGCCGGACATCAAGCAGCTGCTCAGTTCGCATGCCGATCACATTGGGCGGCTCGTCCAACAGCAAAGCCGGAAGTTCAATCGTTAAATGTCGAACGCACTTTACCCGGCCCTCGTCAAAGGCCTTACCTACACGGTGCTCAAGACGCCGGAGTTCGCCACCGTGGTGCAGAAGAGTCCGAATGGCAGCACTGTGCGGATCTCGCGGCAGGGCAATCCGATCTGGCATTTCCAATTGATCTACGACTACCTCTATGACGTGTGGGCCTCGCAGCAAAACACCCAAGCCTATGCACCAGTGACCGACCTGCAGACCCTGTTGGGATTCTTTCTCTCGCGGCAGGGCATGAATGACGACTTCCTGTTCCTCGACACATCGGATTACACGGCCAGCGGAACCGGCCCGGTGACCCTCACCGCGTTCCTCGGCAATGGGATCTGGTACACCCCGTTGCAACGCGACATGGGCGGATTCCTCGAAGACGTCACCGATCTCGTACCGGGCACGCTGCAGGTGTATGCCGGCGGCGTGCTGCAAACGCAAGGCGCCCAGTTCACTGTGGGCGGTCCAGGGCTAGCATTGCCGGGCGCCAGCTTCCGCGGGCTGTATCTGGTCTGGGCACGGCAACCGGTTGTTGCCACCGCCAGCTTTCAGTTTTACTTCCGGGTAAGGTTCGAAGAGGATACGCAAGACTTCGAACGCTGGATGGCTGGCCTCTGGACCATCGGAGGATCCAGCAGTAAAAGCGGATCCGGGACGCTGCGAATGGTGAGCGCACGCTGAATGCCTCCCATCTATCCATCGCTCGTCAAAGGGCTCACCTACACGATTCTGAAGACGCCGGAGTTTGCGACGTTGCTGGTGAAGACTCCGACCGGCCTCGAGATGCGGATCGCGCAGGCGCAGAACCCGATCTGGCATTTCCAGCTCATCTACGACTATCTCTACGATGCGTGGCCCTCGCCGCAGAACACGATGGCTTACGCGCCCTACACCGACTTGCGCGCCTTCATGGGATTCTTCCTCAAGCGTCGCGGGCAAGGGGGAGATTTTTTGTTCTTCGATCCGGTGGACTACTGCGCGGCTGGCTTGCGAGGCGCTCCCTGGCAACCGAACCATGCGTATGCGCTTGGGGCTGTGGTGATCGATCCGGCAGGCCACGCCTGGCTGGTGACCAGCGCGGGCGTCTCGGCCTCCTATCCACCCCGCTGGACCCATGGCGGGGCCTTTGTCTCGATCAGCGACGGCGTCGTCGGAGGCAGCAGCGCGCCGACGTTTCTTCCTTTTGTGGGCAGTACCGTGAGCGATGGCACCGTGGTCTGGACGCATCAAGGCTTCTACCCGGCCGGGTGGCCGAATGCTCCGATCTCATTGAGCTTGTTTACCAATGACCTGGTGACGTATTACTCGCCGCTCCAGCGCTACATGGGCGGCTTCCTCGAAGATGTTACGGACCTGGTTCCCAATACGCTGCTGGTGTACGCCAATGGCGCCCTGCAAGTCGCCGGCACGAACTACACGATCGGGGGACCTGGCCCGATCACCATCGCTGGCGTGACCTACCAATGTCTCTATCTCATCTGGACCGCGAAACCCACACTGCCGACAGCGACGTTCCAGTTTTATTTTCGGCTCCGGTTTGAAGAGGACACGCAAGACTTTGAACGCTGGATGGCCAATCTCTGGACCATCGGCGGCTCCGGCAGCCAAAGCGGATCCGGAACGCTGAAACTCGTTTCTTCGCGAGCCTGCATCGGCACAACTTCCGGCGTCTCGATCAGCGACGGCGTTATTGTCACCGTCAACGCTTCCGGCGTCTCGATCAGCGACGGCGTACTCACGGTCATTGCCTCTTTACCGGTCTGGGTGACGGCCTCGATCCTTCCCAGTTGGATCCAGGGCGCGGCGGTGGCGCTACAACTCAGTGCCTCGTCCGCAACGACCTATGCGTTGAGCGCAGGTACGCTCCCGGCAGGGATATCGCTCAGTGCCACAGGACTGCTCTCGGGAACGCCAACCACGTTGGGAGTGGTCTCTTTCTCCGTAGCAGCGACCGGCACTGCGGGAACGACTCCGCAAGCCTTCACGGCCGCAGTGGTAACAACCCCTCCAGTTTGGGTGACGAGCGGGACCATCCCCAGTTGGACACAGGGTACGGCGGTCTCGCTGCAGCTCACTGCCACGGCCGCCACAGCTTATGCGTTGAGCGCAGGCACGCTTCCGGCGGGGATAACACTCAGCGCCACAGGGCTGCTCTCAGGAACGCCAACCACGTTGGGAGTGGTCTCTTTCTCCGTAGCAGCGACCGGCACTGCGGGAACGACTCCGCAAGCCTTCACGGCCGCAGTGGTAACAACCCCTCCAGTTTGGGTGACGAGCGGGACCATCCCCAGTTGGACACAGGGTACGGCGGTCTCGCTGCAGCTCACTGCCACGGCCGCCACAGCTTATGCGTTGAGCGCAGGCACGCTTCCGGCGGGGATAACACTCAGCGCCACAGGGCTGCTCTCAGGAACGCCGACAGGGGCTGGCGCGGTCTCCTTCTCAGTGGCGGCGATCGGCCCTGGCGGGACCGTTCGGCAGGCCTTCACCAGTACCATCCTCATCGTCCTTCAGCCGCTCTCGACCAGCGGGAGTAACATCGTGGACCATACCGGCGCTACGGTGATCCTGCGGGGCGTCAACTGGCATGGTGGCGAAGGGTCGAACCACGTGCCCCTGGCCATTTGGGCTCGCTCCTACACGTCGATGATTGACCAGATCGCCTCACTCGGAGCGAATGTGATCCGGCTGCCTCTCTCCGCCGATCTCACGTCAACGACGGCGGCACAATCGGTCAACACTTACGCCAACCCGGACCTTGTCGGACTGACCGCGCTTCAAATCCTGGACAAGATCATCGACTACGCAGCCAGCAAGGGAATCTACGTCTTCCTGGATTGTCACCGGCTCACGGCGGGCGCAGGAACAGACAGCGCCATAAGCGGCTCGACTCTCTCCACGATCGTCGCGTGGTGGCAGACCATGGCAACACACTTCGCGAGTCATCCGGGCGTCTGCGGAGCGGACCTTTACAACGAACCCTACACGGTCGATTGGCCTACCTTGGCTGGTTACTATTCGACCATTGGACGGGCGATCCAGGCCATCGCGCCGAACTGGCTCATCATCTGCGAAGGGACCGCTACTTTCAACGGAGTGTCGTACTGGTGGGGCGGGCAGCTGGCGGGCGCGGCTACCAC
Source organism: uncultured Solirubrobacteraceae bacterium (assembly GCA_964658695.1). Taxonomy (GTDB): domain Bacteria; phylum Acidobacteriota; class Terriglobia; order Bryobacterales; family Bryobacteraceae; genus Bog-105. The sequence continues at coordinate 6,183 of CBAAAA010000245.1, forward strand.
GCCGGTCTCGTTGACGCTGCCACATAAGCTCGTGTACAGCGCCCATGATTACGGGCAGAGCGTGGGGCAGCAACCGTGGCTCGAAAGCACCTCGAATCCGTCCGTCGCCGGCTGGCCGGCCAACTGCAACGCCATCTGGGATGCCGCGTGGGGATACCTGGTCAAAGACGGCATAGCCCCGGTGATCGTCGGCGAGTTTGGGGGCCGCTTTGGTTTCGACGCCAACGGCAATGTAGACAGCTCGCAGTCCGATGCCAGTAATGAGAAGCTGTGGCTATCCACGCTGCTTTCCTATATGGCCGCCAATAACGTCAGTGCCACTTACTGGACCTTCACGTCAGAGAGCGGCGACACCGGCGGCTTGTTGGAGGCTGACGATGTAACGCTTCAGGCTGGCAAAATCGCCCTGCTCACGACATTCTTTTAAGTTCTTATGCCAACTACCGCTGTCTTTACGATCACTCTAGATGCACCCTCTCCCGGCGCGACGGTGAATTATGCCTGTGTGAACGGCACCGCCATCGCAGGCACCAATTACACGGCTACCTCCGGCACGCTCACCTTCGTCGGGAATGCGGTCTCGCAAACGATTTCCATTCCGGTCTTCCCGGCTACCACTGCGGCGACGTTCTATGTCGTGTTGTCGAGTCCGGCCGGTTGCACGCTGAGCCGCGCCACCGGCACTTGCACCATTGGCGCAACGGTTACCAGCCCCACGATCATCAGCGGCCCGTACGCGAGTCGGTTCAACATAGCCTACGCCATGATGAAGACGAATGGCTTCTTCACGACCACTACGAGGACCTCAGGGGGAAGCACAACAACCACAACAGCCAATCCATTGGGCGCGCCTTACATCACTTTGTGGAGTGAGCCAAGCGGCGTCGCCACGCAAGTGGCCTCACTCGGCACCACAACCTACTCTTACATCGTCCAGGCCATTGATGGTTCCGGCAACTCGCTTGCTGTTTCGCCGGTTGTGACGACTCACTTGGGACCCGCAACAATCGTTCGCGATAGCTATGTTGGAGTCGGTTGGGATGCGGTTGCTGGAGCTGCGGGCTACCGCGTGTACC
>CBAAAA010000246.1:0-7253 GCA_964658695.1 uncultured Solirubrobacteraceae bacterium
ATGAACTTTATGGACTGGCTCACTTGGTCAAAGAGCATCCTTCCCCGAGAGGACCCGTGGCAGAGTAATCAGCAGGATCTTGAAATAGAGCCAGATAGAGGACTTGCGCACAAGAAACACGTCCAGTCGGCGGCGCTGGGCATAAGTGAGGCGACTACGGCCGGTCACCTGCCACAGCCCACTAAGTCCAGGCAAAGCCTCCAGAATGTAGCGGGCATCCGATCCGTAGTAGGCCCCGAGCTCGGCTTGCGTGAGCGGGCGGGGACCGATGAGCGCCATGTCACCGCGAAGCACTTGCCAAAGCTGAGGCAACTCATCAATTGAATGGCGGCGGCAGAATGCTGCAAAGCGACTTGTTACACGCGCGTTCTTCTTGCACGGAGGAAGAACCGGAGCTTCTGCCGGAGTCAAGCGACGAACCAGAGTGAAAGACTCCACTGCTTCGCCCTTCCACATGGTTCGGAGCTTCAAGACCCAAATCACTTTGCCCAAGTAGCCTACGCGCTGGTGCGCCACGAACGGAGACTTCCGCGAAAGAACTACGATAAGTATGGCGGCGAAGAACAGAATTGGAGAACTAACAAGCAGACATACGCCGGCAAAGAGTCGTTCGGCCACGCGGACTGCTCTCCAGATCGGGACCTGATCGTAGGGAGCTGAACGCAGTAGAACGACAGATTGGGTATCTACAATTGCCACATTCCGACAATAAGGCAGGTAGTCATCAAGACGTGTTCAAGGCTTGTAAACATTTCGTAAAGTACCCGGCCCCTAATTGTAAAAGTTTTGCGAAAGAACACCCGAGCCACTTTAAGTGTCACGGAAGGTGACAGGAAAACGGCTACAATCGCAGCTGCGATGCAAACAATCCTTGTCATTGATGATGATGATAGCTTGCGCGACACCATCGGTGTGATGCTGGAGCGAGAGAATTTCTTTCCCGTGTTCGCAGAGGATGGAGCCAAGGGATTCGATCAGGCACTGATCATCAGGCCGCAGTTGCTGCTCGTGGATCTGCGGCTCCCCGGAATGAGTGGCGTGGACATTTGCCGCCAGCTTCGCGCTAACAGGGTTCATACGCCGATCATCGTGCTGAGTGGTGCTGGGGATGAACTCGACAAAGTATTGCTGTTAGAGATGGGCGCGGACGATTACGTTGTCAAGCCATTTGGGGCCAGGGAGCTGATTGCGCGCATTCGGGCCTTGCTGCGGCGCGTCGCGCCTGACAAGAAGATTCTCAGGTTCGGAGAGGTGGAGGTTGACGCAGATCTGAGGAACATAAAGCGTTGCGGCCAGGAGATAAAACTGACGCCGTCTGAGTACAACCTTCTGCTTTACTTCCTGCAGCATCCAGACCGCGCGCTCACCCGGGATGCGATTCTCAATGCGGTGTGGGGGTACGAGTCTTATCAGAACAGTCGTACCGTGGATGCACACCTGGTTAAGTTGCGCCAGAAGCTGGAGCCAGACCCCCGGGCGCCACGGCATTTGCTCACAGTGCATGGCATAGGCTACCGCTTTCTGCCCTAGTTTTAGACCCACAAACGTTTCGGTCTGATAGACCAGCGCAGGCCCGATCGGTTGCGCACTGATGGTTTGTTGCGCTTCCCCGAGCTTCTTGTCCGCAGCCATTCTATGTATTTGTTGTGCAGTGACAATCTTTATGACGGGTTGACCTCTCTTTACGAAGTTTTCACAACCTGATAACCACCTTGGGGGGCAAAGGCCTTTAGACTTGTCCACAAGCCGTACGACAAGTGCGCACTTGAATCTAATGACTTTTCCTAAACTGTTAGTGCTCTCGTTGCTATTGCCAGCAGTCGCAAGTATCGCAAAGAGCCAAACTTCAGAGAAGGCGGCGGTAACGACGCCCGCATCTCCGCAACCTGACCTGGCGAAAATGCTGGGCATATCGTTTCCAGGCGACTCGAGCTCAAAAGTTCTGCTTACCCAGGGTGGAAAACAATATCTGATAGACACTGCGTCACGAAGCGTTCAGGAGCTGCATTCAGGCGCAGAAGTATCTGCGGCGCCCGTGGGCGACAAAGACAAACAGCCGGCCGCGGCATTGTTTGCAAAGAATTGCGCCGGCTGCCACGGCGCTGATGGTCAAGGGATCAAAGCTGTAGGAACCCCGAACTTTACAGATCCATCTTTTCAGAAGAGCGTCGGCGCAAGCGAAATACACGCTGCGATTGAAAAGGGCAAAGGCGGAATCATGCCGGCCTGGTCCGGCAAACTCACCGAAGGAGATATCTCCAGCCTGGCCGCTTATGTTCGCTCGTTCGCGCCCGACTCCAGCAAAGTGGCAACTAACAGCAAGACCCAGCCGCCCGCCGGATCGGGGCAGAGTCACTCCAAATCAAACATCTATCAGCCGGGTGACGATGTGCTGATGAGCCTGCCCACGGGTAAGCCAACGGATCGGCATGGCGTCTACGTAGATTTCGCTCACAGATTCCCGTACGATTCGGCTGCCTTCACCGGGCCAGAGCGAGGAGCACAGCTTTTCGGATTGGACAATGTTGCCATTCCGTCGTTCGGGGTGCGGTACGGAGTCACAGACAATTTGTCCGTCAGCGTATTCCGCGCGCCTACGCTGATCAATCGGCCCATTCAGTTGATGGCGGGTTATAACCTGCTGGAGGAGCGGAAGGGAAACCCGCTGAACCTGATGGTCCGTGTTTCCATTGAGGGGCAGGACAACTTCCGAAAGAACTACACAGAAAACATAGAGGGTGTGCTTTCCCGAAGCATTACCTCACGCGCACAATTCTACGTTGTACCCACAATCTCATTCAACGATCGGCGATTGGTGCAGCCGAGCGGTTTCTTATCTCAAAACATTGCCGACGTGCCCGGGGTGAATGCCTTCTCCCTAGGAGCTGGATTATCGGTTGACATCCGGCCGACCGTAGCTTTAATGGCGGAAGTCATCCCCACTCTGGTGAACGCACACGAGCTGGGTATTTTCAGGCCCGTCTTCTCGTTTGGAATTCAAAAGAAGATCTACCGGCATGCATTTACGCTTGGATTTAGCACCAGTCCGGGAACAACCGTGTCGCAGCGGGCTGCAACACGCGCACAGTTCCTGAATGAGCCTAGTGCCGACACCCTGGGAGGTCTGACTATCGGATTTGATCTAACACGTCAGATCCACTGATTCAGATAAGGAACAATATGGCGTTTACATTTTGTTTACAAGCCCCGAACACTCTTTGTCGCAATCCGTTCACATACTGGACATGTGTTGAGCGGATTCGGCTGTGTGGCTCAGTGCGAGCGGCCGTAACAACCCAACTCTGAAACTTACTCATGAAGAAAGTTCTTTTTTTCTTTCCCGCTTTCTCAAGTCAGGAGGCGACGGCTCCGCTAGCGATTCTCGCCTTGGCTACACCGCTGGAGCGAGCTGGTTACACGGTTCGAATCATCGACTCGACTATCACTCCGAACTTCCAGCGGGAAGTAATAAAAGAACTGGCGGATTCACTGTGTCTGGCAGTATCGCTGGTTACGGGGCCGATGATTCGGGAGACCGCTCAGATCGCCAAAGCGGCCAAGGCGGCGTACCCGGACAAGCCTGTGATTCTCGGCGGCTGGCATCCGTCGCTGCTGCCTGATCAGACACTGGCCTGTCCGCATGTGGACGCGATTGTAATCGGCCAAGGCGAGGAGGCACTGGTTGAAATCGTACAGCACATTGAGGCGGGTGAGTCTTTCAAAGGCATTCCAGGAGTGGCTTACAAGACTGACGGGATGTTGACTTTCAATGCTCCACGCGCTCTTAGACCGATACGAGAACTGCCGCCCAAGGCTTATCATCTGGCAGACTTCGACGCGTATGAGCGTGTCTGCGGCCGGCGCTGGGCGATGTACACCTCCAGCCTTGCTTGTCCGTACAACTGCGCCTACTGCACCAATGAAGGGCTTTACGGCCGAAAGTGGAACGCCCTGGATGCCGATCAGGTGGTCGAAGAAGTGACTGATCTCGTTTCACGGTATGGGCTACAACTGCTCTGGGTGGTCGATGATAACTTCCTTGTGGACCGCGATCGGGCAGTGAAGATTGCCGAGGGTCTGGTGCGTTCCGGAGTCAAGTTTGACTGGAGCATACAGGCTTCGACCAACCTGGTTACCCGGTTGACGGTGGAGGAACTGAAGCTGCTTCGCCGGGCAGGACTGTCGCAGGTGGCGCAGGGCGCTGACTCTGGCTCGCAGAAAATTCTTCATCTGATGAATAAGGATTTTCAAAAGCTGGAGACCATCTATCTCGCGGCTGACATGTTGAGCCAGGCTGGCATTCGGCCTTCCTTCAACATGATCTTTGGCTTCCCCGGTGAGACCGAAGTAGAACGACGTGAATCAATCCAGCTGATCATGAAGATCTGCCGCACGTATCCGCAAGCGGAGTTCTGGACTAACATCTTTACTCCCTATCCTGGATCGCCAATTATGAAAAAGGCATTCGAACTTGGTATTCAAGTACCCAAGACGTTCGAAGGCTGGGCTGATTTCTTTCCGCGATATACCGTTCTGCCGTGGTTGAAAGGTAAACAACATGAACGCGTGCAGAGAATGCGCGAGTATCTGCGGGTCGCTTTCAATCGAGTTCCGATTGGGGTTCAGAAAAAGCATCCTGTGACACGTCTGGTGCACCGCACCATTAGTCTGCCCGCGCGCTGGCGGCTTGACCATAACGTTTATGCCGCGCCGTTGGAGCTTTGGGTGAAGAACAAAGCCAATGCACTATTCGCGCCGCCGAAATCGAAGGTCGATGCACAGCAACTGTCGAGCGAGGTAGTGTCGTGTTAAATCAGCATGGGCGCAAGGTCCTGCTCTTTTGCCCTCCCTACCAGGGGAAGGTTTTCGGGCCTCCGCTGGGGTTGCTCAGTCTCGCGGCATCCATCCGTCAAGAGGGTTTTATTCCCGTGATTGTCGATGGGGCGACTACTCCAGAGTTTCTCCACGTTATCGCGAGGGAAGTTGCTGACTCATTCGCTTTCGGCATCTCCGTCCTTACCGGCCCAATGATTCGAGATGCAATCGACGCCAGTCGCATTGTACGCAGAGTGCGGCCGGATTTGCCCATCATTTACGGCGGATGGCACCCGACACTGCTGAGCAAGCAAACGCTTGAAGAAAGCTGTGTCGATGTCGTCGTGCGCCATCAGGGCGAGAAGACGCTGGTGGATATCCTGAACCGACAGGCAAGTGGCGCCACGCTTGACCTGGTCGCCGGCTGCTGGTTTAAGCGCAACGGCAAGATCATCATCAATGAAGATCGTCCCTCATCTCCACTGAGCAGTCTTCCCACTCCCGCATACGATCTGGTCGATTTCGAAAGCTATGCAAAGGCGACCGGAGGCAGAAAGCTGCCCTACGCAACGAGCATCGGCTGCCCCTACGCGTGTAACTACTGCACCGACATGGTGTTTTACAACCGCAAATTCAATCCGCAGACTATCGATGGCGTGGTGGGGGAGATAGCGGACCTGGTGAAGACCTTCGATCTCGACGAAATTGCCCTGGTGGATTCTAATTTTTTGGTCAATACGAGGCGGGCGGTAGGCATAGCGAGAGGACTCCTCGACAACGGAGTTCGTGTCCGATGGACCTTCCAGGCATCTACTGACCTTCTCTGCCGGCTCAGCGACGAAGAAGTCGGCTTACTGGCGGCGAGTGGAGTGAGCCACATCGGATTCGGGACTGAATCGGCATCTCCTGAGATCCTTCGCAGAATGCATAAGGCTCATCAAACAATCGACGACATGTTCGAGGCCGCGCGGAAATGCCGTGACGCCGGAATACGTGTTACATACAACCTGATCTTCGGCTATCCGGGTGAGGAAGACGGGCATCGCCGGGAAACCTTGCTCGTTATGAGCCAGATTGCGGAGCAGTTCGACAATGTTACGTTTTCCCCAAATCTGTTTACGCCCTATCCGGGCATTCCCATCTGGCCGGAGCTGGTGGAAGCCGGACTGCGGGAGCCGCAGACCCTGGAAGAGTGGGCCTCCATGGGCCTAGGCCAGACCAGGCTGCCTTGGCTGGATAAGAAGGCGAGTGCCACCCTTGCGCGCAGTATGTCGTACTTCTTGTTAGCGAACCAACTGGCAAAGGTCAGAAGTAAGTTGCGGTCCAGCCTGGGGAGGAAGGGAATGCAGATCCTGCAAAGACCTTTGCACTGGCGTTTGAGACACCACGTCTTCAGCTTGCCCGTTGAACTATGGGCCTCAATGGCCCAGCAGTGGCTGGTGGTTCGGCGATCCCTGCTGACGGGAGACGCTTTGGGACACCAGATGAAAGAGGTCCGGTAAATTCCTGGCGGGACATATATGGACATACTGCTTACGCACAGCAATCATGTCTTCTCCGATGAGAAGCAGCGCCAGAAGATGGAGCCTTATCCGCCGTTACAGACTCTGCTGGCGGCAGCGGTTTTACGCAAAGCTGGTTTGACGGTTGCTATCTGCGACGTTGCTCTGGAATCGCCAAAAGACCTGCTAGAAAAAGCTATCCGGGAAGCGGCGCCTTGTCTGGTGGTGGTTTGCGAAGACGACTTCAATTTTCTAACCAAGATGTGCCTGTCGCGTAACCGGGAACTGGCGTTTTGGACCGCCAGGTTCGCCCGCGGCTACGGATGCAAGGTCGCGGTTCACGCCTCCGATGCGACCGACCGGGTTGATGAGTATCTTCGAGCGGGGTTCGACTACGTGTTGGTGGGAGAAGTCGAAGAAACCCTGCGAGAACTCGCCACAGGTCGGCCGCCGGAGCAGGTGGCGGGGCTCGCTTACCTCGAACCAGAGACCGGTAAGACCCGTCGCACGCCACCCCGAGGGCTAAGCAGGGAACTGGATGCGCTTCCCTCTCCAGCCTGGGATCTGATCGATTTGAATCGCTATCGCGAAGTGTGGAGCGCTCATCACGGATACTTCTCGTTGAACCTTGTTTCAAGCAGAGGCTGTCCCTTCCATTGCAACTGGTGCGCAAAGCCTATCTGGGGCAACAGTTACCATGTCCGGTCGGCGGTCTCTGTTGCAGAGGAGATGCTCCACTTGAAAACGCACTATCGGCCGGATCACGTCTGGTTTGCCGATGACATCTTCGGTCTTTCAGCGCGCTGGACAGAAGAGTTTGCCGATGCAGTGGAACGTCTTGGTGCGCAACTTCCATTCAAAATGCAGTCCCGCTGCGATCTGATGACCCGCAAAACGGTGGCGGATCTCAAGCGCGCGGGTTGCTGCGATGTGTGG
>CBAAAA010000247.1:0-7243 GCA_964658695.1 uncultured Solirubrobacteraceae bacterium
CCGGCGGAAAGTAGGGCAACTCAGTGACGGCCAGCTTGCCTATGTGCATCTCCCTGATACCGGAACGGGCGGATACACCAGCTTCAACCGCTACTTTTTCGCGCAGATAGACAAGAAGGGTGCGGTTCTGGATGAGCGCTACAACCATGGCGGCGACATCGCGGATTACATCATTGAATACCTGAGCCGCAGTCACCCGCAGGCGTGGATCACATCGCGGGAAGGTGAAGACGTTGCCGATCCCACCCAGGCCATTTACGGACCCAAGGTGATGATCATCAACGAATTCGCCGGCTCAGGTGGAGACGCTATGCCGTGGTACTTCCGGAAAGCCAAAATCGGACCTCTGGTCGGCACACGTACCTGGGGTGGCTTGGTTGGCATCGGCGGCTATCCCACGCTCATCGACGGCGGCAGGGTCACCGCACCACGCTGGGCGTTCTATGGATTATCCGGAGACTGGGAAGTCGAGAATCACGGCATCGCCCCGGATATCGAGGTGGAGCAAGACCCGAAGCTCTGTCGCCAAGGACATGACCCGCAGCTGGAACGAGCGGTCGCGGTAGCAATGCGGGAACTGAAAGCAAATCCACCCCTGACTTACAAGAAACCGGCTTACCCGGACTATCATCCAAAGCTGAACCTGGGCGGTGGCGCCGAATAACGGGCAAGCCGGCGAAGCAAATCCAGGAAAGCGCGGGAATGGAGAGTAAGTGGCTGAATTCATAACTAAGTCGAGCCCGTTGCGAGCGATCAGTAATCTTCTTCCTCCGTTGCTAGCAGCCAGCCTTCCCGCCCTGTGCACCACCATGCGATGACGCCTGACAGGGTGGCATACGCAAACTCGCGCTCGGTCAGCCACAGCTTGATTCTGCCTGCCGCGAAGACCCCGCCAACTCGGCGGCCGCCGCCGGCTTAGGAATGATCGCCGCTTCAGTGAGTACGGCTTACCGGGAAGCTGGACGATGCCCAGGAAAGACAACTTGAGAATCTCTATCGGGAGACGCACGACGGCCCACTCGCAGCTATGGAAGATGACCCGGATCGTCGTTACGAAAGCCTCTTTCCTCCATTCCAGGCCGCCAAAACACAGCCCAGCGGATCAACCCGGCCGTACCGTCCTGCCTGAGCTGTTCACCGGTTCGGGTTGTCCCCCGTGCACCGGCGCGGACCTTGCCGTGGACGCCGAAACGGCGTTCAAGTCGCCTTTGTCGGAGGTAGTCGGGAAGATGCCCCGAAATGCTTTTCACTGATCAACGATCTGGTCGACAAAGCCCTGCAGCAACCGCCCGCGGCTCACATCGGGCTAACTGCCAGTCGCAGCGGACCCCAGGTTGACGTCCACGCCGCCTCATCCGGAATCACAAACCACTCCAAGACTCTTCGGCTACAGATTGTTCTCGCCGAAAACCGGCTTCGCTACAGGGTGAGAACGGGGTCCGCTTCCATCGTATGGCGGTGCGCAACGTCGCATCCGATGACGGTTTCCCGGTAGCGCCAGGCAAAACGGACACATTCCAGCTTTCATTCGACTTAGCGCCACCATGTGTTTGCCGCCTCGCAACACCGCTGTTGATTTTTCCGTCTCGATCAAAGCAGCGAAATAAGCTTGGCCCTAAAAACTTCCCACAAAATGTCGAATCTGGGTCAACCAGAACGACTCTCTCATGGAGTCCAACATGCACGACAGTCAATCAGCGATACTTACGCCGGCAACGGAGTTGGCGGCGAAGAACAAAACGATGTTCCCGAACGAAACGGAACAGTACCGGCAAGCGAGGAATGCACTGCTTGCCCAAGAGATCGAACTCAGAAGACAAATCGAACACGTCGCACAGTTGCGGCGCACTCTGCCAGACGGAGGCGCTGTAGCGGAAGAGTACAGCTTCGACAGCGAAACGGGGAGAAAGCGATTGGTGGAGCTGTTCGGCGATAAGCAAACGCTGGTGATTTACAGCTTCATGTTCCCACCTGAACGAGCACGCCCTTGTCCAATGTGCACCGCCGTACTATCGTCGTGGGACGGTGCGGCGCAGAATATAATCCAGCGTGTAGCCCTTGCAGCCATGGCCCGGTCACCCATGGAACGGATCTCTAAGTTCAAGCACGAAAGAGGCTGGCGGAACCTGCCGCTCTATTCCGATATCGAGGGCAATTTCTCACGAGCTTATGTGAGCGCTGAGAATGCGGATGTTCCCGCGTTGACTGTATTTACAAAACGCGATGGCGTGATCCGGCATTTCTGGAGCGCGGAAATGAGCATGGAAATGGCAGACCCGGGTCAAGATCCGCGTGGTGCGCCCGACCTCGATCCGCTATGGACAATTCTTGACCTCACCCCCGACGGTCGTGGTTCCGATTGGTATCCGAAACTCGACTATTCCGCCGTAGCCGCAACGAACAGCTAGCGGCCTGTCGCCTCGGGTCCGATAGCGTCACTATCGCAGCAGTAGTCGCTCTTACTGGAGCGTTTTGGTGATCGATTTTTGCGAACGCGCGTTCTCTCTTCCTGGACGCAACGCCCAGCTAACCCGAACAGGTCCGAAGAATTAACCGCAAACTGCTCTTGAATCTGATCCTCGGTAAATGCCTCAGCTGTGCCGATCGACATCTGTCCAGGTCATTGACCAACACGTCTATATCTTTGTTGGCCGAAGCGATCTCTTGAATTGCCGAAGAAATTGATTCCGGTTTGGTCACCGCGCTCAATCGATCTTGAAAACGACCAGCGTCATATCATCGTGCTGGGGTGCTGCTCCTGTAAACTTATCGGCAGCTTCGAAAACCTCGCTAACGATATCTGTGGGGCACTTCTCCAGGATTTGGCCCAGCGTTTGTTGCAAGCGGTCTTCGCCCCATTCTTCATCTCGCGAGTTCATGGCCTCGCTAATGCCGTCTGTAAAAAGAATTAGCAGATCACCGGTTTCCAGAAGCGCCTCAGAACTGACATAGGTTGCCGCGGGAAGCAATCCCACTGGCGGTCCACCCGCTTCCAGGCGGATACATACGGATTCTTTTCTTAGAATCATTGGGGCGTTGTGTCCGCCGTTGACGTAACTCAAGCGCCGACTGGACGCGTCGTAAACACCGTAGAAGAATGTGGCGTAGCGGTTATCCGGAGAGGCGGCGTGAACCAAACGGTTTATGTTTTCAACTAGCAGATCAATGCCGACGGGCGCCAGCATCGTCTGCCCACGTAACGATGCCTGCAGGCTCGCCATCAGCAGCGAAGCAGGAATTCCTTTCCCGGCAACGTCGCCGATAGCAATACCGAGCGAACCCCCTGGCAATTGGACGAAATCATAGTAATCACCGCCCACTTCGCGTGCAGGCCGGCACGCTCCACAGTACTCAAGGCCGGCTATCTTTGGGTAGCTTTGCGGAAACAGGCGTTGTTGCACCTCCCGAGCGATCGAGAGTTCACGCTGAATCACCTCTCGCTCAGCAGTCCGGGTGGCGATGGCCGCAGTCAATCGGCTGTTTTCAACCGCAAGCGAGGTTTGCGATGCGACCGACTGAAGCAGGATCATGTCGCTTGCTGAGTACGGCGCCTCCGCTTTCTTTGCGCCCAGGCTGATGAACCCGATAAGTGAGTCTTGACGCGTGAGCGGCAGGAGCAGTTCGCCTCTCAATTCGTGCAGGGTTCTTGCCTCCTGGCCACTTACTCTGGTCGGCCAGGAATTTGTGTCGCCGAGATGAATGGGCATAGGCCCGTGCCTCTTCGTAAGTTCTCGAACGACGGAGGAGCTTTCATCGAAGCTTAGTGATTCACACAGCAGATTGCCGAGACAAAAAACAGGTTCATAAACATTCTGGGCGCGAAGGAATACGGCGACTTGTGACACATGCAAGGCTTCTGCGATCCGGGTGGCAACAGTCTTAAGCAGGAGCGGTAGTTCGACAATCGACTGAACGCTTTCGGCCAGCCGATTAAGTATTTGCTCGGTGTCGTAAGCTTCGCGGAAAAAGCGCCGATCGAGCCACCCGCCGAGATGTTTCGCGCCCACTCTGACAGCAAATACCGCGGTGATCCCGATTGCTGTAATCATCAGGCGCACAAAGAATGCCGGATCATCGGCGAACGCGGCAACGAGAACAATCACAAGTATTGAGGTGAGAATCTGAAGGAACAGAACACCGCGGCGAGCCAGGGCGTATTGAAGACCTTCACGAACGACCACACCCAGATCGAGCGCGCGTTCGACCACGGTTACATACGCAAGGGTGACAGGGAACGAAAGGATAAGGGGAAAAACGGGCGCCAGTAGCCATACCGGAAGATCGCTTTCGGAGATCTGCAACAGCCTTGCAGTTAGATCAAGCAACGTCAGGGGAACTAGAGTGACGCCCATGCCGAAGAGCAATAAACGAAGGCGGCGGCGGTCGTCGGAAGATTTCGCGAAGAGCAGTTTGACTGTAAACAGGCCGAGGAAGAAAATGACTGAGAAATAAAACAGACCTATCCAATATGGCCCCGCTGAGTCGCGAAGACCCTGGATCTGTGGGACGGTTGTCTCGTTATCGATGATGCGAAGCACGGCCATCAAACAACATAAGGCGAGTACCGGAATCAGAACGAGCCATTTCAATTTAGCGTTTCGTCGTTCCCAACCAGCCTGCGCCGGGAAGTAAATGGAAAATAGAGCCAACCAGAAAGGGAACGTGTAAAGAGCGAAACTGCGCAGAGTTAGGGCGAGGTGTTTGAGCGGCGTGCTCCAAAGCATGACAGCGTCCTGTTTATTCGAGCCGTCGGCATTAATGGCGAAGCTGATTAGGACAGCAAGTAGAAGCCAGGCACGGCCGTCAAAGATGCGAACGCGGACAACGTAGAAGCCCAGAAGAAGAGCGGCAAAAGGGGCGAGCATATGCCCAAAGAGCTCCAGATCCCACTCCGTCAGCATTGCCGGCTTGAAATGCTTACCCGCGGACCAGATGATGCGTAGTGCTTCGGCAGAGAGCGCGCATTGAAACGCAAACACCCCGACAAACAGAATCGCTAAGCTCGCGTAAGCCAAACTGGCCCGTTTGGGCGTCATACAACGACAACCATATGCAATTGCCCTTTCCAGATCTTCGGCAAAATATCGAGCACGAAACTCGTTACGATTAGATCTTTCGAGTCGCCAGATATTTACCAGCCGGAGACGATGTCGTATTTCGAACACGCAAGGAGCATCCGCCCGAAGGTTCAATTCCGAGAGATCTCAGCTTGAATATCGGTTCCCAACCCTCTCACTGCAGATGCTCCACCAGTGCCCGGTACACAGGCCAGCTCCCCAGCACGCTATTCCCCGACTGTCGAAATGCACCTGCTGTCAACAATCCTGTCAAATCTCCTGGAGACGCGGACCGGCGCTCCCGCTGCAGCTCCATCTTCAGCAGCTTCGTATCCATCTCCAGCTGCGTCCGCGTCGTATCCGCTATCGCCGCATTCTGACAAATCGCCTCTAAGCGCAGCTCAAACGGACGATCCCCGCCGGCGCCAGCTCCCACCGCCAGCGTCACCCGATCCGTCGACTGCATCGCCAGCGCGAACAGCCTCACCGGCAGCGGCAAATCTTTCGGATCCGAAAGCAATGAGTGCGCAACCGTCACCCACACCGGCTCGCTCGGAATCGCCGGCGCATGTTCAATCTGCCGCGGACTGAGCAAAAGTACATTCGCGGGATCGGAGCCCACCGCCAGCCCCGCTGTATCCGGCTGAATACTCAGATAAGAAGCATAGCGCCCGCTCGATCCCGCAGGCACTTGGCAGTACGCACTGTTACAACTGCCCCCGTGATGCATCGCGTACGCCCGAAGCCGCTTCCAGTTGAATCTCCCGCGTACAATCAGAAAGATCTGCTGCCCATCCCCGCGACCCGCAACTACTTCCAGATCACGCGTTGTATCGAATCCAGTCTCATGCACGAATTCCTGAGTGTCGCGCTCCTGCTCAGGCAAAGGGGCCTGCAGGAGGTTCAGCAGTTTCGCTCGTCGCAGAACATCGACGTTCAGAAAAACCGTCGTCCACTCGCGATGTGGTAACAGCGCCACCATCTCCGCATCGGATCTGATGAAGCGAAGCTGTCGTCTCCCCACCAGGAACACAACCACCGCAACCGCAATCGCAATCAGCAGCAGTATCAGCCAGGGCTTGAGGTGAAATCGCAATCCGCTCGCGTCCGCTTAAGCCGTCGCCAATTCAGCAACCCGCGCGTCCTTCCATAGAGCAATATATGGCCGCAAGCTCGCCATCATCTCCGAATATTGCGGCAGCGAAAGCGACTGAGCTCCGTCGCTGACCGCCTTTTCCGGGCATGGATGCACTTCCACAATCAAGCCGTCCGATCCGATCGCAACTGCCGCTCTCGACAGTGCCGGAACCAGGCTCCGCTTGCCCGTTGCATGGCTGGGATCCAGCACCACCGGCAAATGCGAAAGCTCATTCAATACCGCCACTGCCGTGATGTCACAGGTGTTTCTCGTAGCGGTTTCAAAGGTGCGTATGCCCCGCTCGCACAAGATAACGTTCGGATTCCCATGCGCAACCACATACTCGGCCGACATCAACAGCTCCTTAATAGTGGAGCTCAATCCCCGCTTCAGCATCACCGGCCGCCCCGCTTTGCCCAACGCCTTCAAAAGCGCAAAATTCTGCATGTTACGCGCCCCGATCTGCAGAATATCCGCGTATTCGGCCACCATCTCGACATCTCTGTCACTCATCACTTCCGTGATAATTCCGATGCCCGTCTCATACTTGGCCTTCTGCAGCAGCTTTAGCCCCTCCCGCTCCATCCCCTGAAAATCATAGGGCGAAGTCCTTGGCTTGAACGCACCGCCTCGCAGAAACTGAGCGCCATTGCGGCTCACAAACTGGGCCGTGTCAATGATCTGCTTCTCGCTCTCGACCGAGCACGGGCCAGCCATCACGATGAACTCTTCGCCGCCAATCTCCACCCCGTTCGCCACAATCTGTGACTTTGCGGAACGGAACTCCCGGCTCACAAACTTGTAAGGCGCCGAAATGCGAACCGCCTTCTCCACCTGTGGCATCGCCTCCAGCGACTCGAGACAGGCCGTGACATCGCCCACGCCCACTACCCCGATCACCACCCGTTCCTCTCCTTCTATCGAGTGAACCTTGTATCCAAAATCGCGTATGCGCTCGAATACGGCCTCTACCTCGGGCCTCGTCGCATGTAGTTTCATCGAGATAATCATCTGCCCCTCACGAGTGTGAATCTTCCAAGCAAAAGGC
>CBAAAA010000248.1:0-7234 GCA_964658695.1 uncultured Solirubrobacteraceae bacterium
ATTCCCGTTTCCGTGACGTTGCTCTCGAGCGTGACCGGAACGACTTCTTCGTTTGTGCCCCCTGTGTGCGGCGGCAGAAAAACCTCTATGGGCGTCAGTTCTTCGATATCCTCGCCAATCTCGTCAAGCAGCGATCCGGGAACGTCA
Organism: uncultured Solirubrobacteraceae bacterium; assembly: GCA_964658695.1. Classification (GTDB taxonomy): domain Bacteria; phylum Acidobacteriota; class Terriglobia; order Bryobacterales; family Bryobacteraceae; genus Bog-105. The sequence continues at coordinate 148 of CBAAAA010000248.1, forward strand.
TTCTTGCGCGAGAGCGAAGAGAAAAACTTGAACTCCGCGGGCTCGCCAACTACCAGCGCGAAGCGGCGCTGAGGCAATTCGACGCGCGAGCCTTCTTCTAATCCGAACGGCACCACCGCGAGCGCTTTCATAGGCGCCGGCATCCCTGGAACCGCGGGAAGTGTGCTTTCGATGCCTACGTAGTAGCTGCGTGGAACACCGCCACGAATGCGCACGCCTTTTCCGCTTTTCACAAGACCGTAGTACGCCGCCCCGCGCGCGACGGAGTGCATCAGATCGGCGCTTTTCGTATCGGTAGCGAGTTCTTTCGCTAAAGGCGCTCCGGCTTCGGCAAGCCAGCTGTTCAGAACTTCGACGAGGCGCACTTCAATCGCCTCTGCCTGCAGCACGCCTCCATTGAGCAGTATGTGGGTGGGCTTGGCCAATCCCTCCGGCCGGCGAAGAAAGTGGGCGAGATGCTTCGTGACTGCCGCATCAGTTGCGTAATTGAGTCCGACTTCCATCAAACCGGCGCGACGCGAGCGCTGCGGCGTCACATCGGCGGGAACAAACGGAAAGAAGCCTTCAAGAAGCAGATTTCGCACTTCGTCGCGTGTCAATTTCCCACGCAGAGTTCCTCCGACCAGGCCCGTGCCACGGCCGAGAATGGTGAGCGATTGATCTTGCGGAGCGGACTCGTCACTCGAAAGCAGCAGTTCTTTGGCGGCGCGGCACTGCTGCCAAAGCGCATGGAACTGCATGGCGTCCAGCTTTATGTTGCGCTGGGTGAACTGCTGTTCAGCGAAACGCGCCACGGCGAGATCCATGTTATCGCCGCCAAGCAGAAGATGTTGACCCACCGCAACCCGCTCCAACTGCAGTTCGCCCTCACGCTCGCTCACCGAGATTAGCGTGAAATCAGTTGTTCCACCACCGATGTCAACCACGAGGATCAGGTCACCCGGCGAGACCAGTTCGCGCCAGTTCGGATTGCGTTCGATCCACGCATAAAAAGCCGATTGCGGCTCTTCCAGGATGGTCACCTTCGGATAGCCCGCCTGCTGCGCCGCCCTGTATGTCAGCTCACGCGCAGCGGCGTCGAAGGAGGCCGGAACAGTAATGAGAACTGATTGCTGCTCCAGCGGGGCTTCGGGATGCGCCTGGTCCCACGCGGCCTTCAAATGCAGCAAATACTGGCGTGATGCCTCGACGGGAGAGATGCGCTCCACACCCTCAGGCGCGGTCAACGGCAGCAGCGGTTTCGTCGGGTCGGCATTCTGGTTGGAAAGCCAGGACTTGGCGGACGAAACCAGCCGATTAGCATTTTCTACGCCGCGCGTCCGGGCAAGCTGGCCGACAATGTAAGGCGGATTCGGATCCCACGGCACAGCCAATGAACCCTCTACGAATTCACCGGAACCAGGAATATATAACGACGACGGAAGCAGGTCGAGTTCTGAAACTTCGCCGGCATTCACCAGTTGAGGAACACGGAAAAGATGAACCGAAGGATGTTCTCCATCCGGCAGATTCGCATCTGTAAATGCGAGCGCGCTGTTAGTGGTGCCGAGATCGATTCCAATTACAAATTCGCCTGTCACGGTTTGCGGCATGAACTTACTCCACTTCTATTTCAGCCGGGACCAGCGCTGCGGGGTCTTGTTTTCCCAGTGCCGGCAAAGTGACTGCGGAAGCAATCCAGCCTCGATGCCGAAGCGTGCCGCCACGGACCTTTCCACTCGCAGGCACGTTGCCGATCAGCTTGATGCGATTGGGGTCCGGAACTTTTGAAGCGTCCAGTTTCTGATGTGTTCCTTCCACGCTATCGATCACCGGCGTCAGCGTGACATGCCTGGTAAGCGATGCCCGGCTCTCATTATGTATCGAACGAACGGCGGCCCCTACCTGATCGTCAGCATAGGACGAAATGTCTTCCATCAGGAAATCGATCAAGCGAGCATCGCGTTGCAAAATGCCAAGCAATTGCAGCGCTCCGTCACTCACTTTTATCTTCGGCAGTTCGATTGGCGGAGGTGCGGGTTTTGGTTTGGCGTAACCGAATTCCAACGCGATATCTTCCGGCAAAACTCCGGAAAAAAGTATCGAGAAGAAGCTTCGAAACGCGGATGAAATACGGGACAATAGTCGGCCTCTCGCACTCAGGATATCAACGCAAGACCCGTTCTTCAGGGCCTTACGAAGATTGCCGGATTGACAAATTGCTGTACAGGAGAATGATTTTGCGTCATATTAAAACAAAACGTTCAAACTATGTTTGACGGGAGAAATGGAAATTATGCCAACAAAGAAAACCGCAACGACAACCAAAGCCGTGAAGAAGCGGATGCATCAGTTTAAACATCACGAGACGCTGGAAGGCGGACGTAAGATCAAGAATCCGAAACAGGCCATTGCGATCGGCTTGAATGAGGCTCGTAAAGCTGGAGCAGATGTGCCGCCGCCTCCGGCTAAGAAAAAAGCTACCAAGAAGACGGCCGTTAAGAGCGCGACTAAGAAGAGGTCAGTGAAGAAAACCGCCGCAAGGAAGACAGTTGCAGAGAAAGCACCGGCTAAGAAGGCCGCCCCAAAGAAAGCAACCAAGAAGCGCTAACGGCAGCGGCGAAGGCAGAAGCACGTTGCCAAAGCGAAAGCCCGCCAAGCTTGTAACCTGACGGGCTCTTAGTGAGTTCAAAGCTACTCGAGGAAGGATTAGTAATCCATCTCGGGGCCGTGACCGCCGGGACCTGCCGGGGCTGCGGATTTCTTCTCAGGGAACTCGCAGATCATCGCTTCGGTGGTCAGCATCAGCGCACTGATGGACGAAGCATGCTGCAGTGCGGAACGGGTGACCTTGGTCGGATCGATGACGCCGGCCTTGACCAGGTCTTCGAAGTTGCCAGTGGCTGCGTTGAAACCGTAGTTGGGCTCGTTGTTCGAACGAACCTTCTCGATCACGATCGCGCCTTCGTAGCCGGCATTGCCAGAGATCTGGCGCAGCGGCTCTTCTGTGGCGCGGCGAATGATGTCGATACCGATCTGCTCATCGCCAGGGACCTTGAGGTCAGCGAGAACCTTGCCGGCGCGCAGCAGAGCCACACCGCCGCCAGGAACGATCCCTTCTTCGACGGCTGCGCGCGTGGCGTGCAGAGCGTCTTCGACGCGGGCCTTCTTCTCCTTCATTTCGGTCTCGGTAGCAGCACCGACCTTAATGACGGCGACACCGCCGGCGAGCTTCGCCAAGCGCTCCTGGAGCTTCTCGCGATCGTAGTCCGAAGTGGTGTCTTCGATTTGGGCGCGCAGTTGCTTGATACGGCCTTCGATGGTTTTCTGAGTGCCACCGCCATCGACGATGGTCGTGTTGTCCTTGTCAACCGTGACGCGCTTGGCGCGGCCGAGATCCTCAAGGCGAACGCCTTCCAGCTTGATACCGGTCTCTTCCATCAGAGACTTGCCGCCGGTGAGAACAGCAATGTCCTCCAGCATGGCCTTGCGGCGATCACCGAAGCCCGGAGCCTTGACGGCGCAAGCGTTCAGCGTGCCACGCAGCTTATTGACTACGAGAGTGGCCAGCGCCTCGCCTTCCACTTCCTCAGCAATGATGAGGAGCGGCTTGCCGGAGCGGGCGATCTGCTCGAGCAGCGGCAGAAGATCCTTCATGTTGCTGATCTTCTTCTCGTGAATCAGGATGTACGGATCCTCGAGCACTGCTTCCATGCGATCCGGATCACTGATGAAGTAGGGAGACAGATAACCGCGATCGAATTGCATACCGTCTACGGTCTGCAACTCGGTCACCATGGTCTTGGATTCTTCCACCGTGATGACGCCGTCCTTACCGACCTTCTGCATGGCATCGGCGATGATGTGACCGATAGTGGCGTCGCCGTTGGCGGAAATGGTTCCCACCTGGGCAATCGCATCACCGGAGACCGGCTTCGAGAAGCTCTTCACTTCATTGACAACCGCTTCAACAGCCTTCTCAATCCCGCGCTTCAGAGCCATCGGGTTGGCTCCCGCAGCCACGCTCTTCACGCCCTCGCGGAAGATGGCCTGGGCCAGGATGGTGGCCGTGGTGGTACCGTCGCCGGCGATGTCGGAGGTCTTTGACGCAACCTCGCGCACCATCTGCGCGCCCATGTTCTCGAGCGGATCCTTCAACTCAATCTCTTTGGCAACCGTCACACCGTCTTTCGTGATCGTGGGGCCGCCGAACTTCTTCTCCAGGACCACATTCCGGCCCTTAGGACCGAGGGTCACTTTCACGGCGTCAGCCAGTTGATTGACGCCGCGCAGAATCGCCTGACGCGAAACTTCGCTATAAACAATTTGTTTTGCAGCCATAGTTTATTTGTTCCTTTCCGTTTACTTGCCCGCGCTCTTGGCGCCATTGCTGAGTACACCGAGGATCTCGTCCTCGCGCATGATCAAATACTCGTTGCCATCCAGCTTGATGTCGTTGCCGGAGTACTTGCCGAACAGAATGCGGTCACCGACCTGCACGTCCAGCGTGAGCAGCTTTCCGTCGTCTGCGCGCTTGCCTTTTCCCACGGCAACCACTTCGCCCTGTTGCGGCTTTTCCTTTGCGGAATCCGGGATATAGAGACCGCCCTGCATGGTCTCCGATTCTTCGATCCGTTTGACTACAACGCGGTCGTGTAGCGGTCGAATGTCCATACTTAAATCCTCCACTGTCTAAACGAAACTTTGAAATCTTAGAACTTGATTCGCGGTGAGTCGCGGTTCGCGTTCACCCACACGCAGTTTTAGCACACTCTACCCCCGAGTGACAAGAAACAATTGTAAATGACTGAAAACAAATGAATTATTTCATTGACCAACTTACGCCTATTGCGATAACACTCATATTTTATGCTTCGGTAACCAGCAATTCACAACTTTTAGCTGGCTGGTATCCTCGTTCTTTGGGGTCTTCCTAGCGCCCATGCGTCGAATTTCCGCCATCTTCGCTGTTGCCGCGATGCTGGTTGCGGCTATAGTCGGTTATACCTATCGGCTCCGCCGCGACCGTGATGAAGCCCGGAAACTAGAAGCAGCTCCTCAGATTCAAAAGGGCATCGAACACCTCGCCCACGTCTGGACCTACGACAAGAGCGATCCCAAGACCAACAAACCGGTGGTTCACCTGGAAGCGCAGATCTCGCTCGCGATGTCCGATCCTTCCACCTTCGAGCTGCACGACTTAAGAATCCGCCTGTACGACAAAGACGGCGGCAAATACACTTTCGTCAGCGGTCCCAAGGCCACCTTCGATGAGCGCAGCGGCGTCATGAAGTCCGCTGGGCCGGTGCACATCGTCGTGAACGTTCCGGTCGCCAAACAGGCCGAGGACCCGGCGCAAGTCGACAATCAGGTTCAGGTAGATACCTCCGGCGTCACCTACGAAACCAAGACCGGAAAAGCCGACAGCGATCAGCGCGCACACTTTAAATTCGGACAAGGTGGCGGGAATGCAATTGGCGTTGCCTATGACCCCAACACCGGGGATCTACATCTCAAGTCTAAAGTCTCACTGGACTTTGTAGGACACGGCCCGATCCAGAACAAAATGCACGTGGAATCTGGTGACCTGGTGTATCGCGAGCGCGAGCAGAAGGTGTTTCTTTCGCCCTGGTCAAAGCTGCAGCGGCAATCCACCAACATCCTGGCCAGGAACTCAGTCGTTACGCTGGATCAGGGCGTCTTAAAACAGATCGATTCAGACCATGCCGCCGGGACCGATGTCCGCGAAGACAAGAACACCGCCTACTCAGCGGATCAAATGACGGCGCTGTTTGATGACGATGGCGATCTGGTAAACATCGTCGCCCTGGGAAACGCCAGGGTGGCATCCACGGAAGCGGCATCGCGAACCACCATCACCGGCAACCGCGCCGACCTGCGATTCGCCGTGACCACGAAGCAGAACGGACCCGTCCAACAGAACGAAAGTGATTTACATCTGGTGCTGGCGGACGGCCATGCCATAGCGCGATCTGAGCCGCTTCCGCAACCCGGCGTGCTGATTGGCGAGACGCACATTCTGCGCAGTGAACATATCCAGCTCGAGATGAAGCCGGGCGGTAAAGATGTGCAGGATATCTGGAGTCCTTCCCAGGCGCAACTTGAGTTTCAGCCTAACCGCGCCGAGCAGTCCCACCGCATATTGGATGCTGCGCGGCTGAAAATCACATACGGCGACGGCAGCTACATCGACAATTTCCAGGCCTGGAAAGTGACCACCCATACCGATCGGCCCAAGGCCAAAGAAAAAACGTCGAAGGACAACCAGCCATCTTGCCCGGCACTGACCTGGAGCGACGAGCTCGCCGCCAAGTTCGAGCCTAATTCCAACCAGGTGTCGACCATCGAGCAGACCGGGCACTTCCGCTACGAGGAAGGCGATCGGAAAGCGACCGCGAAGCGCGCCTTTCTGGAGCAGCAAATCAACCGGATTACGCTCATAGACGACGCGCGCGTTTCCGATCAGAACGGACTGGCCGTGGCGGACAAGATCGTCATGAACCAGGCAAATGGCGATATGGACGCGATCGGGCATGTCGTCTCCTCTCACGCTCCCGACCAGAACGAGAAGCCGGGCACGTCCATGCTGGATAAAACCAAGACCATGCAGGCGCGGGCCGACCAGATGCAGACCCGCGACAACAACACCGCTATCTTTTACGAGGGCAGCGCTGTGATGTGGCAAGGCGCCAATCGCATCTCCGCCAGCGTGATTCACATCGATCGCGACGCGCAAACCTTGGCGGCAAACGGAAACGTAGTCAGCGAACTGGTGGATGACCGCTCAGACAGTGCGTCGCCGATTTTCACGGTTGTGCATGCTCCGGCGCTTGCGTATCGTGATGACACCCGCGTCGCCGATTACACCGGCGGAGTCAAGCTCGAGCGGGATAAGATGACCGTTACCGCTGCCGGCCTGAAAGCTTTCCTCAATCCAAAGACCGGCAACGAGAAAGACAACGAACAGTCCTCCCTGGACCACGCGGTAGCGGACGGCAAGGTCAGGATCTATCACCTCCTGGCGGACGGGCGTTCGCGCACCGGCACGTCTGAGCATTGCGAGTACTTCACCAAGGACGACAAAGTC
>CBAAAA010000249.1:0-7191 GCA_964658695.1 uncultured Solirubrobacteraceae bacterium
TGATGGTGAGCGGCGTGCCGTGCATCATCGTCGCCGTGGCCGGCTGCAGGATGCGGCCGCCGCCATAGGCGCCGTCCCGCAGGTGGGCGATCATGAACTTCGCCATGTCCGCGCCTGTGACGGCTGAACTTCCCGCCGGCGCTAGACCGATCAACTCATAGGGATTGGCGGGAGCGGAGGCGACGCTGTAACCGCTCGCCATGAAGGGCTTGAACCGATCGGGCAGGGGCTGGCGGAACGTCGCGTGGTCCATGTCCAGCACCTTGAAGATATGCTGGTCAACATACTCGTCGAAGCTCTCGCCGGAGAGGCGCTGAACCAGATAGCCCGCCAGCGCCGCGCCGTAGTTGGAGTAGGCCGGAACCTTGCCAGGCGGGAAGATGCGCGCGGGAACGGCGCGCTTTAGGAGCTGCTCCAGCGAGGCTAGCGTCTTCGGGTCCGTGCCGATCAGATTCTTGGAGGATTCCTCGAACCCCGGAGTGTGGGTGAGGAGATTGCGGGCCGTGATCGGCTGGCCGTTATAGGGCGGAATCTTGAAGTCGAGATAGTCGTTGATGTCCCGGTCGAGGTCGAGCTTACCCGCTTCGACCTCTTGCATCAGCGCCGTCCAGGTGAAGAGCTTGGAGACGGAACCAGGACGGAATAGCGTGGTCTCGGGATCCACCAGCCTCTTGGTCGCCACGTCGGCGTAGCCGTATCCCTTCTGCAGCAGGATCTGGCCGTCCTTGACCACCACGACCACCGCGCCGGCGACATCGCCCCGCTGCAGGGCGTAGGGCATATAGCCGTCGAGCCAGGCCTCCAGGTCGGTTCGCGTGAGGGCCGCAGCACCTGAGGACGGAGCATCCGCCTTCGTCTTGATAGGCGCGGTTGAGGGCGTCAGCGCGGGTCCCGGCTGCGACAGGGCGAACGAGGCGAACCCCAAAACAGACGCCAGCACGACGCCAAAGACCTTCAGTTTCATGGTGCGCCCAACGTCTGCGCTCCACGAGTTGGCGGGAGCTTGTTTGGCAGTATCCGTTAAATCTAGATCAACTCTTCGATCGTCAAGTTGAGCTAAACCCGGCTATGTTAGTGGGTCTCTCCCAAATCACCTTTGACATAGCCCAGTCAAGGCTGATCGCCCCCCGTCCTCTTCGTTTGCGCGAAGATAGACGAGGGGAAATCTTTAGCTATTATATGGTCTAGTAGTCTACGGCAGCCCTAAACCCGACAGTGAGCGGGGTAATTAAAGAGACAAAGCCATCACCGTTAAATCCACCGGAGCCGGTGTAACCGACGATACCCCGTGAGTTAGTCACGTTCTTGGCGTAGGCCTCGAACGTGTAAGGACCCGTCTTAACGCCGCCCTGTAAAGAAACCGTCTCGTAGGACGGTAGCTTCGCATGAGGGTCGTTTAGTGCAAACGTCCCGAAGTCCGTAAAGCGCGATCCCTCGAAAAGTACCGTGCCGCCAACAAATCCTTTATATCCCTCGGCGATGGTCCACTGGTAATCACCGTTCAATGTATTGCTCCACTTAGGAACATATGAGAGCGCCTGGCCCTTCATCGCGCCGAGTCCCGGCGCATTTTGGGTCAATTCCGCATCAGTGTAGGCACCTAGCCAGCTAAACGAGAGTCCCTGAAGCGGACGCCAACCAAAGTTATATTCGACTCCCTTGCTCGTGGCCGCCCCCGCGTTTCCTGTTGCGCCATACGAAACGCCTCCGGGCGTTGTGAACAGAGTCAGAATTTGAATGTTGCTCCAGTCGATGTAGAAGGCCGCCAAATCGATTGTAACAGAGTGATGGAATAGTTCGCTCCGAATTCCGCCTTCGTAGTTCATGGTGGAATCGGATTGGTAATTATAGTTATAGCCGACTGGAGGATTAGGGGGTGCAAGGTTTGGACCGCCGGGCCGATAGCCGGTCGCGAACCGGAGGTACGCAGTTGTGTTGTCAGTGATTTGCCAGCGTGGAGACACCGACCAGGTGTCCGGTTGCTCATGGTTCTTGTACTTCGGCTCTTGACCACCGGCGCCCTCAAGCGCTCCGGTGAAAAAGGTGATTTGTAGCTGCTCGACATCGTAGGCGGCACGCCCGCCGACGGCTATGTCAATCCGGGGCGTCAGGTGGAAATCCACCTGGCCGAACAAAGCGGCTTCCTCAAAGCGTGAAGGATAGTGAGCGTCGCCTGCCGCCGGTGCAGTCAGCACAGTTCCAGGATTAGCAACTGTGGGGAGCGTTACGAAGTCGAGGAACTGATTGAAATCAACGTCTTCGCGCGTCAGAAAACCACCGCCAACCCAATCAATCTTGTGACCAAATAACGTTGCGCCAGGTTCTGAGCTAATCCGGAACTCTTGGTTAACCTTGCTCAGCGACTCGAGCTGCTTATCCGTCAAACCAACGGGAGCACCGTAAAGAAGATTCCCGAAGTAGTTACCATAGGAAAGCCCCGGTGCGACTTCTAGGGGCGTGAAGTCACGGATATAGGAGTTTTTCACCATGCCGAAACTGGTGATTGAGGTGAGTCGAGCCCAGTGAAGATCATATTCTATGTCACCGATATAGTAATCGACGATATTTTTGTCTGTATTTGGAGTGTAGGTGCTAAAGTTGTAGCCGTTGTCCAGCTTTAGGCGGCTGGGAGAAGTATTCGCCCCAAGGCCAGTTCCGGGGACCTGCTCTGCATCAAAGCCAAACTCGTGCACGTCCTGCTGAGCAGCCGTCAGGCGAATGGTAAGATCCGACGTCGGCTTCAATAGCAGCGACGCTCGAAAGCCGAAGCGGTCAGCACGATTGACGTCGTGTTCGTTCAAGTATGGGTTGCCCACATAGCCAGGAATATCCTCGTAGTAGCCGGTAAGACGAAGCGCAGCCTTGTCCTGCCAGAACGGAATATTCACGTAGGCCTTACCCGAGCCGCCGATTCCGCCATGATCAACTGTATCGCCGCCCAATTCCGCGCCGGCGTGGAAGGCGGTGGTGTCCGGTGGGTTGGTCACGAACTTCACCACGCCGCCTTCGGCAGCTGCGCCGTACAAGGTGCCTTGGGGCCCCTTCAGCACCTCCACACGTTGCAGATCATAAGTATCGGGATTGGTAGATGTTAGCCCGGCATTATTATCAGATCCAGAAAAGCTCAACGGCATTTCATCAATTACAGTTGCGACTGTTGCGCCAGCCCCGCCTGAATTTTGCCCACGCAGAATTTCGCGATTGGCTCCACCTATACCAGCGGTTTGCACGTTGAAACCTGGCACCTCGGCGGCAAATTCTGTGAAGTCCAGCTCCTGGCGTGTCTGTAGGTCATTGCCGGTGACCGCCGTGACGTCCATTGCAACATCGCGAAGACGTTCGTTCCTCTTATTTGCAGTGACGACAACTTCCTGGACATCGGTGGTGACGCCGCTAGAGGAATTGGAAGCCGCACCCTGGGTTTGCGCCATAGCGCTGTGCGAGAACGCAATTCCACCGAAAGCCGCACTGAATAACAGTAGTTTTCTAAGAGCGTTTGATCCAGAAAGCATCGATGTCCCCTCGTTGCTAGAAAATAAGCGCTGCGTTCTTAATCGGCTTGAACTAAGAGCATGCGCCGTTAATATTGACTCCCACCTCGACGCCATCCGCCAAGTAGAAATCACCGTTCAGCTCGATCCCGCCCACAGTCCAACGCTGCATCTTTTGTAGATGCTTGGTCGGATACATGAAAACAAGACAAGGATTGTATCTTTGCCCGTTTTCGAGGACCATAGTGTTGATTTACTGGAGGCCGCACAAGGCGTTTTCTTCTTGTGGCTAGGCACCTGATTTCGTTAGAGTTTCTATGGGTCTGTTGCTATATTCGCAACAACCGCAACAGTGGGAGCTAGGTTCGTGGTTACCGCCCAAGATGATGTTGGCGCGCGCCTGCGCTATGTCCGAGAAAACGCAGGACTTTCGCAGCGCGCCCTTGCCAAACGCGCACAGATCACGAATTCGACCATCTCCCTCATCGAGAGCAACCGAAGCAATCCACATCTTGGCGCGTTAAAGCGAATCCTCGACGCAGTACCTATTGGGCTTGCAGAATTTTTCGCTTTGGATGTGGACGGCGATCAATCGCCATTTCACCGAGCGCATGAGTTGATTGAGATCGGCAAAGGGTCGATCTCCTACAAACAGGTTGGCCAGGTCTCAGGGGGCGCTCAACTCCAAATCCTCTATGAGACATATCAACCAGGCGCTGATACTGGGCGTATTCCTCTCCAACATCTGGGAGAAGAGGGCGGCATCATTATTTCTGGCCATTTAGAAGTGACGGTGGACAACAAAAGCTGTGTACTAGGTCCAGGCGACGCTTATCGGTTTACAAGTGATCGGCCGCACCGGTTTAAATGCGTCGGCGAAGAGCCTGCTGTAATCGTAAGCGCATGTACGCCACCAACCTTTTGATTGCGCCATTGGCAGAGCTTCAAGCGTGTTGTACTTGCGTCCACAATACTGAAGTGAGTGGAGGTGGCCCCGCTGCCTCCACTAAGGGCGACTCCGCCGTCGTATTTCTTTTAGAGCGGCCTATCCATATCAGCATAATCCGCGCATTGGGCGACATCAACGGTAGAAGCTAAGCTAAGTGTGGGAGATCGTTCAGCCGAGCTAACATTACCTCAGCAATACGTTCGATCTCGTAGTTCAGCAATCCTACTTGGGTCGTGTGGGCTGGTTGCGGTAAGACCAATTCAGTTTTTAAGCGAATCCGCAGGCGCCGTGGCTCTCATGAACCGCTTATTGCACAATGCGTCCGCGGGGATTTCGCGTGTGGATCGCTGATAGATCGCACTCAACGAGCGGTCTTGTTGCTGTCTGTGCAATTACTAAGAGGACTTGCTCTCATGTTGAGTATAAACAGATCACGTATCGCATTATGTTTGGTGTCGGCGGCGCTGTTATTCGCGGTTAGCAGGCAAGCACTTGCTGGCGTTCCCGATGAAAAACTGGACGAGGTGTTTAGCCAATTCACCGCACGGACTCCAGGCTGCTCCGTTGGCGTGAAGTGGCGGGACGATGCGCCAGTTTATAAAGCCTATGGCCAGTCGGACTTAGACGATGGTCAACCTAATAGGGCGGACACCATTTTCGAAGCTGGGTCCGTATCTAAACAATTTGCGGCTGCAGCCGCTCTCATTCTTATTCAAGACGGCGCAGTCGCACTGGACGACGATATTCGGAAGTTCCTTCCAGAATTAAAGAACTATGGGGCACCAATCACGATTGCTGAACTGCTTGGTCACACCAGCGGCCTTCGCGACTGGGGCGTCATTGAAGCGCTGGCGGGATGGCCGAGAGGAGACAGGGTTTACGAGAATGCGGACGCTCTTCTTATTGCTGGTCGGCAAAGCGCACTGAACTATGCGCCGGGAACGGAGTGGTCCTACACCAACACCGGGTTCAACCTGCTTGCCATTATCATCGAGCGGGTCAGCGGTCGATCTCTAGAGGATTTTTCCAAGGCTAGAATATTCACGCCACTGGGATTAAGTCACACCGCATGGCGTGACGACTTCAGGCGACCTGTATGGCGGCGTGCCACCGCGTACACCCCAGTTGCTAGCGGCTACCAACAATCCATGCCTTTCGAGAACGCTGTTGGTGGGGGCGGCCTTCTGACCACCACAGGCGACCTCCTCATCTGGAACGAAGCTCTGACAAAAGGGCTCCTAGGGCGGTTCGTTACCATTGAGTTGCAGCGCCCAACGGTTCTGAAGAACGGGGCCGCTACCCCATATGCCCGCGGGCTCTTCATAGGATCGCACAATGGTGAAAAGGAGATCGCCCATGAGGGTGCCACGGCTGGTTACAGGGCTTGGCTCGGGCGGTATCCGGAAAAGGGATTATCAATCGCCCTTTTGTGCAACGCCGGCAACAACGACGTTACGTCTCTGGCTCACGCCGTGGCCGACCTATATCTCTCGCCGAGCAAAGCTACCCGCGAGCGAACACGTCTGACTGAAGCGGAAGAGCATTCTTTAGCCGGTTGGTTTGCAGACGATCAAACGGGTGCCTCCCTCCATCTCATCGCCCGCGACGATGGGATGATCAACGCTTCCTCAAACGACAAGATCGTTGCAATCGGCAACAACTTATACCGCATGGGCAAGTGGACTATGACCTCAGGCAAAGGCGCCCTGACGTTAAAGGCTGATGGATCGGCAGCGGCACATTTTCATCGCGTATCCCCGTTTGACTCTCAAGCCGTTCCACTGGCGCAACTAACCGGTCACTACAGAAGCGTGGATTCGGACGCCGACTATGTTGTTGCGCAACAAAAAGACGCTCTTTCCGTGACGATCATGCAGCGGCCAACTCAATCGATTTTATGTACTCCTTCCTACTTAAACGCTTGTGACGCTCCCGAGCTGGGAACTATCCGGTTTGACAAGGATCAGAATAAAAGTGCTAGCGTCATCCACATTGGTAATGAGCGTGTTTGGGACTTACCGGCTTCCCGTGTGAAGGAGGCTAACTAGCTAAGTGACCGCATTCGGAGCCGAGTGGCCGCATATTCTCGTAGTTGGAAAGGCTCTATTCTTTTCATACGGGAAGGCCAAGGCGTCTGACGGTCGTCCTTAGGGCAACGCTCGAGGTGATCCGGGCGACGCGTGGAAGGCGTGTGAGCTTCGTTGCGTGGAGCGCCTCGAAGGCCGACACGTCAGAGACGACGACACGCATCATATAGTCGGCCTCTCCGGTCATGAGGTAGCATTCCATAATTTCTGAGACTTCCGCTGCTGCGGCTTCGAATTCGGCCAGCGCGGCTTCCGACTGAGATGTGAGCGTAATAGTCAGGAACATGGTGAGTCCGAGGCCAACGCGCTTCGGATCGACGATCGCCGCGTAGCCTTGAATAATGTCCAAACGTTCGAGCTCTCTGAGCCGGCGCGAGCAGGCCGATTCCGATAGGTTGACGCACTCCGCAATGGCCGCGTTGGCCAAGCGACCCTCGGATTGCAAAACGCGGAGTATCTTGCGGTCAGTCTCATCCACGTCGCAGAATGCCCCCATATTCCACCTATCTAGCATGTATTCTTGCAAAGCTTGCGCTATTAGCCCAGCGCTTAAGCAGGACCTGCTCCGTAGTTCCGATGTAGGATTGTCAAAGGAACTGAGGAGAACAGTCATGCGCGTCGGCGTGCCCAAGGAAATCAAGCCGGACGAGTACCGGGTCGGCCT
>CBAAAA010000250.1:0-1277 GCA_964658695.1 uncultured Solirubrobacteraceae bacterium
GATATCAAAGTCGGACTGCGAACCGGAGGGATGTGGATTGTGACCGGCGGATTGAAGGAGGGAGATCAGGTCATCACGCAGGGGGCTTCAAAAGTGCGCGACGGCATGACAGTCGTTCCTAAGCCAGACAACAGCAAGGGTGAAGGAGCCTGATCGATGGCGAGATTTTTCATAAACCGCCCCATTGTCGCGATGGTGATCTCCATCATCACGGTCATCGTGGGATTGGTTTCGATGGTAAGCCTTCCGACGGCACAGTTTCCCGATATCGCGCCCCCCGAGATACTGGTTCAGGCGACCTACCCTGGCGCGGACGCTCAAACGCTGGTGCAGTCGGTTGCAACGCCTTTAGAGCAGCAAATATCGGGCGTCGACAACATGAACTACATGTATTCGACGAGCGCGAACAACGGGCAAACGCAAATCACTGTCGATTTCGGAATAAAGACGAACCCTGATATCGACCAGGTTTTGACGCAGCTTCGAACCTCGCAGGCGCAATCGCAATTGCCCGCCCAGGTGAACACCGCGGGCCTCATCGTTTCGAAGTCGCTCACAAATCCCCTGATGCTGATTGCGGTGAACTCGCCGAAGGGTACTTACGATTCCACCTTCCTCGCGAACTACGCTTACATCAACCTTGTGGACGAATTGACTCGTGTTCCGGGCGTTTCGCGCGTGCAGGTCTTCGGCGCGGGCCAGTACGCGATGCGGATCTGGGTGAATCCGGATGCGCTCGCGAAATTGCAGATCACGGTGCCCCAGATTATTGCAGCGGTGCAGACGCAAAACACGGTGAATCCCGCCGGCCAGATCGGTGCGGAACCCATCCCCAATGGACAGCCGTTCACTTATACAGTGCGCGCGCAAGGCCGTTTGGCATCGATCGAAGAGTTCGGGAACATCGTTTTGCGTGTAAATCCGGATGGCTCGAACCTGCTGCTGAAGAATGTCGCTCGCGTGGAGCTTGGCGCGCAGACATACAATCTTGAAGGCCGTTACAACGGAAAAGCAACGGCAATTCTTGCGATTTATCAGCTCCCCGGATCGAATGCCGTTCAGGCAGCGGCAGCAGTCCGCACCAAGATGCAGCAACTGGGAGGACGTTTTCCGGAGGACTTGGCGTACAACGTGAGTCTCGATACGACGCTGGCAGTATCCGCCGGCATTCGGGACATCGAACGCACGTTATTTGAAGCACTTGCGCTGGTGGTCCTTGTCGTGTATATCTTCCTGCAGAACTGGCGCGCTACACTCATCCCGCTGCTTGCCGTACC
>CBAAAA010000250.1:1287-7184 GCA_964658695.1 uncultured Solirubrobacteraceae bacterium
GTTTCTCTCATCGGTACTTTCGTCGTATTTCCAGCGCTTGGATTTTCGATCAATACGCTTTCGCTGTTCGGCCTTGTGCTAGCCATTGGACTGGTCGTAGACGACGCCATCGTGGTGGTGGAGGCGGTGGAGCGCCACATCGAAGAGGGCATGTCTCCCAGGGACGCCGCGATCCAGGCGATGTCTGAGGTTTCCGGGCCGGTGGTCGCTATCGCCTTGATCCTGGCGGCGGTGTTCATACCGACGATCTTCATCCCGGGTATAACTGGACGCCTTTATCAGCAATTCGCAGTGACCATCGCGCTTTCCGTTTTGTTCTCGGCTTTCAACGCTTTATCCCTGAGCCCGGCTCTGGCCGCGTTGCTCTTGAAGCGGCGCAAAAGAACTCGTGGGCCGCTCGGCTACTTGTTCCGGGGCTTTAACAATGTCTTCGGCCGCGTCACAAACGGGTACGTCGGTTTTTCCGGAGTGCTGATGCGCAAGGCGTGGTTCAGCATTGTGTTTCTTGTGGTCATGGCGGCGGCGGCGGTGTTCATTGGGGGCAAACTGCCGCCGGCTTTTTTGCCGGTTGAAGATCAGGGGTATCTCTTCGTCGCCCTGCAGTTACCGGATGCGTCGTCTCTCGAGCGCACGGGACAGGCCGCAACCGACGTGGAGAACAGGCTGCTCCAAACGCCCGGTGTTGCGGGTGTGACCTCTGTTGTGGGTTTCAGCCTGCTAAGTTTTACCCAGCAGACTTACAGCGCTTTCTTCTTTGTCACTTTAAAACCCTGGGAGGTGCGAACTAAGCCTGAGGAGCAGTACACCGCTATACTTGCGAACGCCTCGGGAGCACTCTCGCAGGTGCGCGCCGGACAAGCATTCTCGTTTCCGCCGCCCGCCATCCCGGGCGTCGGAACCTCTGGTGGCGTCACGTTCGTTCTGGAAGACCGCTCGGGCGGAACCCAGGAATATCTAACCCAAAATCTGATGACGTTCATGCAAGCCGCCAGCAAGCGGCCTGAGATTGCCTTCATCCTGCCCAGCTATCTTCCCGCGGTGCCGCAGATTTTCGCTGACGTGGACCGGCTAAAGGTGGTGCGCGCAGGCGTCAACATCGGCGACGTTTACAACACCATGCAAACCTTCATGGGCGGCTATCTGGTCAATTACTTCAACCGCTTCGGACGGCAGTGGCAGGTCTACGTAGAGGCGGAAGATAACTTTCGCACCAAGGCGGAGAACATGGGCCGGTTTTATGTCGGCAACTCCCATGGCGGCATGGTGCCTCTGAGTGCGGTCACTAACATCAGCGACATAGCCGGGCCGGAATTTACGTTGCGATTCAACGAGTATAGGGGTGCCCAGCTCACCATCAGCACCGCTCCCGGCTATAGCAGCGGCCAGGCAATGAAGGCGCTGGAGGAAGTGTTTGCACAGACTATGCCAAAGACCATGGGCTTCGACTACATGGGTATGTCGTTCCAGGAGCAGCAGGCGAACAAAGGCGTTTCTTCCGGCGTGGTATTTGGCATCTCGCTCTTGTTCGTCTTCCTGATCCTTTCGGCGCTGTATGAGAGCTGGTCGCTTCCGTTCAGTGTTCTGCTGGGCGTGCCCATCGCAGTGTTCGGGGGCTTCCTGACGCTCTATCTCCGGCATATGGAAAGCGACGTGTACACGCAGATTGGACTCATCATGCTGATCGGGCTTTCGGCGAAGAACGCCATCCTGATCGTTGAGTATGCAAAAGATGAATACGAGAACGGTAAGAGCATCGTCGACGCGGCATTGACAGCGGCACGCATTCGATTCCGCCCCATTCTTATGACTGCTTTCGCGTTCATTCTAGGGTGCGTTCCACTCTGGACGGCGACCGGATCGGGAGCTCAGGCGCGCCGCATCCTCGGTACCGTCGTTATCGGTGGAATGCTTGCCGCGACACTGATTGCGATCTTCCTGATTCCAGTGACATTCGACGTCGTAGAGTCGGTCACCGCGCGGTTTAACCGGCAAAGCAAGCCCGTTCTTGAACCGGAACCCGTTCCAGAGGAGCACTTGGCGTAATGCGGCGGATT
The DNA here is from genome assembly GCA_964658695.1 of uncultured Solirubrobacteraceae bacterium. GTDB lineage: Bacteria > Acidobacteriota > Terriglobia > Bryobacterales > Bryobacteraceae > Bog-105. Next base: position 3,342 of record CBAAAA010000250.1, read on the forward strand.
CTGTATCCAGCAGTCTTTGCGATTGCGATTCTTTGCTCAGGCTGTATGGTGGGTCCGAATTATCAACGGCCCAAAGTAGCGATTCCGGCAAGCTATAGGGGGCCTGATAGTGCGCCCACCAGCAGCGCACTCTCCATCGGCGATCAGAAGTGGTGGGAAGTTTTCAAGGACCCGCAACTTCAGGAGCTAATTCGAACGGCGTTGAAGCAAAACTATGACGTTCGAATCGCAGCTACGCGCATCCAGCAGGCGCAGGCGCAAGTCATAATTACGCGCGCCAACGAACTGCCGAACGCATCGGTTGGACCAGGGGTCACTGGCGTGCGCCAGGCGGGCATCCCCAACGTTTTTCCTTCTTATTCGTACCTGGCGGATTCATTAAACGTAACGGGTTCCTGGAACATTGATTTCTGGGGCCGATACCGGCGCGCAACCGAAGCCTCCCGCGCGGCATTGCTTGCAACGGAGTGGGGGCAAAGGGCTGTGCTCAGCACACTGGTGGAGAACGTCGCGACGGCATATTTTCAGCTTCGGGAGTACGACCTTGAGCTGGAGATCGACAAACGCACGCTGGAATCTCGTGAACACTCTTTCGATCTGACGAATACGCTGGAGCAGGGCGGCGCAACAGGGTTGCAGGACGTCCGTCAGGCTCAGCAACTGGTCGAAGAGGCTGCGGCAGCCATCCCGCAGACCGAGCAGGAGGCTCAACAGACCGAAAACCAGTTGAGCTTGTTGTTGGGCGAGAATCCAACTCCCATTGCTCGTGGACTGACACTGACAGAGCAGCCGATGCCGGAGACGGTTCCCGCTGGCATCCCATCGCAAATTCTCGAACGGAGACCGGACATTCAACAGTCCGAACAGAATCTTGTGGCCGCTAACGCACAGATCGGCGTGGCTCGCGCGCAACTGTTCCCGCAGATCTCACTGACCGGGAGTTTCGGTGTGGAAAGTATCGGGCTTGGCAACCTGTTCGCCTGGGGCGCTCGCGCGTGGAACTGGACCGGATCGGCCAGTCAGCCGATCTTCAATGGCGGCGCCCTGCGGGCAAACGTCCGCTTGTCACAGGCCCAGCAGCAGGAAGCGTTGCTCTCCTATCAGCAGACAATCCAGACCGCTTTTCAGGAGGTTTCGAATTCGCTGATCGCGTATCAGAAGTTACGGGAGTTCGAAAACCGCCAGGCGCTGCTGACCCAGTACGCGAAAGACGCGTCGGACCTGGCGGAGATGAGATACAAGGGTGGCGTTACCAGCTATCTCGAAGTGCTGACGAACGAGACGAATTACTTCTCCGCACAGCTTGGACTTGCTCGCGCGCAATTAGGCCAGCGGCTCTCAGTGGTTCAGCTCTACAACGCGCTCGGCGGTGGCTGGCAGCAGCAACCGCAGCCGTAACAGCTTAAATGCCCAGTTGCTTCTTTACCTCGCCAAACTGCCGCGCCGCGAACTCCAGCTCGTTCGTGGTGTGCGCAGCCGATATCTGCACGCGAATGCGCGCCTTGCCCTGCGGCACAACCGGGTACGAAAAGCCAATCACATAGACACCGCGTTCCAGTAATAATTCAGAAAAACGCGACGCCAGGCCGGCGTCCCCCAGCATGACAGGAACAATCGGATGTTCACCGGGCTGAATTGAGAATCCAAGCGAGCTCATGCGGTTGCGGAATAACCTCGTGTTGGCAAATAGCCTTTCGCTGAGAGCGGAGGAAGTACCCAGCAGGTCCAGCACTTTCAGAGACGCTGCCACAATCGGCGGCGCGACGGAGTTGGAGAACAAATACGGCCGGGAACGCTGCCGCAGCAGATCAATGACTTCTTTGCGCCCGCTGGTGTAGCCGCCGCTTGCCCCGCCCAGCGCTTTCCCCAAAGTTCCAGTCAGAATATCCACCCGCTTCATGACGTTGTGATACTCGTGCGTTCCACGGCCGGATTTTCCCATGAACCCTACCGCGTGCGAATCATCCACCATCACCATGGCGTTGTACTTTTCAGCGAGATCGCAGATAGCCGGCAGATTCGCGACGATGCCGTCCATCGAAAACACGCCATCGGTGGCAATCATCCGGTAACGAGCCCCGCTGGACTCCTGCAGTCTGGCTTCCAGATCAGCCATGTCGCTATTTTTGTAGCGATAGCGCGCCGCCTTACAGAGACGCACGCCATCGATGATGCTGGCGTGATTCAACTCATCCGAAATGACGGCGTCCTCCGCCTCCAGCAGCGTTTCAAACAACCCGCCATTGGCGTCAAAACAAGATCCGTACAGAATGGTGTCTTCAGTTCCAAGAAATTCGGTAAGGCGCGCCTCAAGGCGTTTATGCACTTGCTGCGTACCGCAGATAAAGCGCACGCTGGCGAGACCGTAGCCCCAGTCATCAAGACCTTTGCGGGCCGCCGCGACCACATCCGGATGATTGGCAAGGCCAAGGTAATTGTTTGCGCACAGGTTAAGCACGAAAGGGCCGGAAGAGACGCGTATCTCCGCCTGTTGCGGGCTGGCGATCTGCCGCTCGCGCTTGAACAGTCCAGCCTTTTCAATCTCCGATATCTTCTCAGCAAAATGACTTTTGACCGTGTCGTACATGTTCTTCCGTTCAGGTGGTATTGAACTACGAAATGTGAGCTACGAAAGACTCGTCCAGTCCAGCAGGACTTTCCCGGAGTTTCCGGAGCGCATCACTTCGAAGCCTTCTTCAAACTCTCTCCAATGGTAGCGATGCGTAATCACGCCCGAAATATCAAGGCCCGATTCCAACATGACCGTCATCTTGTACCAGGTCTCGAACATCTCACGTCCGTAAATCCCCTTAATCGTGAGCATGTTGAAAATGACGTGCCGCCAATTGATCGCCATCGGCTCGGCAGGTATCCCCAGCATTGCAATTTTAGCGCCGTGGGCCAGATTCGCAATCATGTCTGAGAACGCCGAGCCATTGCCCGACATCTCGAGACCCACGTCGAAGCCTTCGGTCATTCCAAGCTGGCTCTGAACGTCTTGCAGTGAAGTGTTGGCAGCATTGATTGCCAGTGTTGCACCCAGTTTTTTCGCCAGTTCCAGGCGGTACGGATTCACATCGGTGACCACCACGAAGCGTGCTCCCGCATGCCGGGCCACCGCGGCCGCCATCACTCCTATAGGTCCCGCCCCGGTAATGAGAACGTCTTCCCCAAGCACCGGAAACGAGAGCGCGGTATGCACTGCGTTCCCAAACGGATCGAAGATAGCGGCGATATCTGTATCCACCGTTGGACGGTGCCGCCATATATTGTTCATCGGCAGCGAGATGTATTCGGCGAAACAACCGGGGCGGTTTACCCCCACGCCCTGCGTATAGGCGCATAGATGGCGGCGTCCCGCCAAACAATTCCGGCAGCGTCCGCAGACCACGTGACCTTCTCCGCTGACGATGTCGTCAACGCCAAAATCGTTCACATTCGATCCCACCGCGACAATCCTGCCGACGAACTCGTGACCGATCGTCAGAGGCACCGGGATCGTCTGCCGTGCCCAGTCATCCCATTCAAAAATATGCAGGTCCGTGCCGCAGATGCCTGTCTTCAAAACCCGGATCAGAACATCGTTAATTCCGATGGCGGGCTCCGGCACGTCGGCCAGCCACAAGCCGCGCGCGGCTTTGCTTTTCACCAGGGCCTTCAACCCAATCTCCGTTCTTCACCTTGGGTGCGCATCGTCCTTCCTGTATCGTAGACCGCCGCTGCAAAAACTACGGGGCGTGTGTCACTTATTGGACCCTTGCGCCATCACTCTATGGAAACTGATGAAAGCAATCACGATCATTCCAGGAAAAGCAAATTCAGCGGTGGTGCAAGATGTCCCGG
>CBAAAA010000251.1:0-7128 GCA_964658695.1 uncultured Solirubrobacteraceae bacterium
CTTTCGGTCGAGTCGCTGGACCAGACCACGGGTTGTGAGGGCTTATTGACGGCAATCTCCCCGTTCGCTTCGAAGTAAACCGCCACGGCGTGCTCCCGATTGTCTGTCGAGCGAACCGTCCATGTCACATATCCAAGCGGCCGCGAAAGAATCATCAGATCCTCCGGCAGCGCGGCTGTCATGAAAGTCAGCGTGACGTGCACGCCTTCGCCTTCGAATTCATAAATCGTGCGTGTCGGATGGATAGTTACGCCAACCTGCGGCAGCGTTGGCGAACCCTTCGGCTCGTCACCCATGATTCGATAGGTCGACGAATCGATGCGGATCAAACTGGTCAGCCGGTGCGGCTTCTTGGTCCAGTGCATGGTTGGCACATCGGTAAGGCGGTCGGCTGCAGACCAGATGCTGAAGTAGGGATCGCAGGTAAATAGCGGTACCGCCGGAGCCCGCAGTCCATCTGAAACGCCAGCAGGCGCCGCGGCGGCTGAAACGCCATTCGTGGCGGCTACGGCAGTCCAGCCGGTTGCGAGAACCGCGCTTCCCACAAGACAGCCTTTCAAAAAATCTCGCTTTGTGACTCCGGAACAGTCAGTCTTGTTGTGCATTGATGTTATTGTGTAGCCCGCTGCCGCTCATAAAGATTCAATTCGACTTTGGCTTCTTGCGTCTGATGGGTCTGCGTCAGCAATCTCGCGAGCACGTAGTGATATTCCGCTTTCCCTGGATTCAGCATGGCCGCATGGCGCAACGCCACGATCGCCTCGGACGTCATCCCCAGACCACGATAAGACTTCGAAAGTTCATCATAAGCTGTGTCCCATTTGCCGTCTATCTCAATGGAACGCAGCAGCAGATCACGCGCGCCTTCAAAGTTTCCCTGCAGGTTCAAATAAGTGCCGTAATCAATGAGCGGCCACGCTGATGGATGCGGCTCTTTCGCGTTACGGCGCAACCCTTCCTCGAAGTTCGCCGTGGCCTTTTCGTTCTCGCGGATCGCGGCGTAGGCCAGCCCAAGATTGTGATACACGCGAACGGAATCGGGGTTCAATGATCGCGCACGTTCCAGCTTCTCCACTGCCGGAAGATATGCTCCGCGCTCGTAGTAGATGCGGCCGGCCTCATAGTAGCTCTCGGCCGAGTCCGGATTCTGTTTTATGGCAAGCTCCAGCTCATGTAACGCAAGATCCTGCCGCCCCAGAATGTTTAGATCGAACCCCAGGATCTTGTGCGAATCCGCAAAACTGGGATTGAGGACCAGGCTCTTGCAGAGCGCCTTCAAAGATGGCTGAATCTCTTGCAGCCGGAAAAGCACGTAGCCAAGCTGATACTGCCCCTTCCAGGAATACGGATGAGAGGAAACGTACGTCTCCAGCCCGCTGCGGGCATTCGCGTAATCTCCGCGATGAATCAGATCCTCAAAATGCACCACCTCTGGTTCTTCCGCCTTTACCGTGTGTACGGTAGCCAGAAGCATCAAAGGGACAATCAGGAATTTATCGCGATTCACTCGCATGGGTAGGCAGCAATTGCCAGCTCACTCGTTCGTCGGACGAAGCGCGTAGCTGGTTAGCAATCGCCAGCTGCTCTTTTGCCTTATCGTTTTCGCGGAGCGCATTGAGTACCAGACCTAATTGGTAATGCGCCTTCTGCAAATCCGGGCTAAGTCGAATGGCAGTCTCAAACTCAACTTTCGATTCGTTCAATTGACCCGTGGAACGATACACCATCCCCAGCGCAACGTGTGCGCGCGTGTGATCCGGTTGCCGCGCAATCACTGACTTAAGCAGCTCGATGCTCCGTTGTTTTTCACCGCTTTGATCCGCAATCTGGCCAAGGTAAAAATACGATTCCACCTGGCTTGGCTCCAATGCGACACTCTGTTCGAAGCATCGCCTTGCACCGTCATTCTGACCTTCAAGAAAATAGACAGTCCCAAGTGCATACTGCAGCTGCGCGTTCGCCGGATCGGCTTTTGATAAGTCTTCGTAGATCGCGACGGCCGCGGGCAGATTGCGATTTGCCACACGAGCGGAAGCTAAAGCGTACATAATCGCCGGGGAGCTTTGAATGGATGCAGCCCGCTCCAGGTTTGCCGTCGCGTCTTTAATCAGGTCCATTTGCAGGCAAAGCGCTCCCACCGCGTAGAGCACCGCTGCATCATTCGGCGCCATGGATTTTGCCTTGAGAGCAAGCGCCAAAGCCTCTTCACTTTTGCCCTGAACATTCCGCAGACGGGCGAGCGCAATCAGCGGCCGCGGATCGCGAGGCGCATCCGTCTCTGCCCGTTGCAGCCACGCTTCGGCGCGATCGAATTTGCGTTCACCAAGATCCAGCCGCGCCAACCCGAGAAGGGCATCGACATTCTTCGGCTGCGCCGCGATCACTTTTTGCAGCTGCTCCACAGCCTGGGGTATCTTCCCTTCCGCCTCCAGCACCCCAGCTAGCGTGAGCCGCGCGCCAACCAGCCCGGGATCCTGCGCCAGCGCTCGTCGCAGATAACTGTCCGCCAACGCAAGATGCCCGTCAGCCGATTCAATGCTGCCCAGCAAAGCCAGATCGAGTGCCGTCGCATCCTTCACACCGAGAAGAAGCGTTCGCGCCTGTGAGCCGTGTCCCCCCTGGAAAAGCGCAAATGCTCTCTGAAAGGTTGCGTCCTGCGCTTTGGCTGACGCCATCGCCACAAAAACCGCAATCAGTCCAACCCGCAACACAGTTAGAAGTTTACTTTCATGTAAATCTGGAAGGCGCGCGGAAGATTACACTGGCCGGTAACTGATCCGAAGTTCGCTCCATCGCTGAGGTTCGTGTCCGGGTCACACCACTGGTGGCGGTTGAATAAGTTGGAGGCATTCCCGCCAATGCGCCAAGTGACAAGCTCTTTGATGCGGAAGTCTTTGAACAGCGAAACGTTCTCGTTGTAGCTCGCCCATCCACGTAGCACCGAATCCAGCCGGCCTTCATTCCCAAGGCTCCCGGGCACTGGCGTAGTGAAGACCGAGGACGTGAGATAGCGGTTGTTCACGATGTCAAAATTCGAGTTGCTGGTGTCAAGATAACCACTGACACCGGGCACTCGGTCCGGCAGATAGCCGGTGTTGAACAACACCGACGAGTAAGGGTTGTTCGAATAGTAAATCGGCAGCGGTCGTCCGCTTTCATAACGCAGATTCCCGGCAACGCTCCAGCCGCCCAGGGCTGCGTTCAGAACACCGCCCCGATTCATAAACCTCTTGCCCCTCCCGAACGGAAGCTGATCGATAAAGGTGATCGTCAATACATTTGGCACGTTATCAACGGAAACCGCCTTCGTAGGCAGATAAGTACTGATCGGCTCGGCGCCTCCGAATCCCGACGACAAACCCGATTCCGCGCCATTCCCCAACAGCTTCGAATAATTCCATGCAGCCGTCAACTGCAAGCCGGTGCTGAAATTCTTTCGGAATGTAGTCTGCAGAGAATTGTACGTGCTCCAGCCATTCGCGCCGTTAAACTGCGGAATGCTTTGGTATTGCGGATAGGGCCGAAGCGCCTGGGCCACCGTGCCGGAGAACCCGGGGTACGGAGCAGGGAAGCCAAGCGCGGCCGGTGTTCCCACCGTGGCGGTCAGTTGCGACTCCGGATACAGTTGCAGAATGCCGGGATTGTTTTCGTTGATGTCGTTCAATGGCTGCCCCGTTATCAGCCGCGTTCCATGATTGGCGACGTAGGCAACATCGATCATCATGTTCTGGGTCAACTGCCGCTCCACAGATACCGTCCAGTTTTGATACCTTGGCAATTCGACACCCTTAGGGTTCATGTACTGGACGTTGGTTCCGTTTTCAAGAGTTGGCGTGATCTGTGGCGGAATGGTCACCAGGTTTGAAGGGAAACCGTTATCCAGAGAGAACGCGGCCTGCCTCCCATTCGTCAGGTCTGTCACCGAGGGATTCGTGCTGTAACCGTAGTTCGGGTTGGCGTTGAAGCCGTTCATCGTTACGCCGGCATAGTAGATGCCGTAACCCCCGCGAACCACAGTCCGGTCTCCGAGCCGGTAAGCAAACCCGAAGCGTGGTCCGTAGGTATCGGCCTGCAGATCTTCAAACGTGGATCCCTGGCCGTTCAGCCCGGCGAAGGCCAGGGCGCCTGGATGATTTCCAGCACCGGGGTTCGGGATGTTCGGCTCGAACGAAGAGTACTCATTGTGCCGCTCCGTACGCGGGAATTGCAGGTCAAAGCGGAATCCAAAGCTGAGCGTCAGCTTGCTCGTGACCTTCCAGTCGTCATTGATCCAAGGCGCGAAATAGGGGCGGCGGTAATCCGAAAACGCCGGGATCGTGAAATTGGCTGAGCTGACCTGGCCCGTTAAAAACGAAGCGTACGGGTTTCCGGTTCCGGCGATCAGAGTCCCGGTTGCGTCAAAGGTTCCCGTGTTGGCAGCGTGGAAATTATAGGATCCTGCATCGCCGATGTAATTGCCCGTGAACCACCGCTCCCACCGGTACTCAAATCCTATTTTGAGGGTGTGCTTACCGAAGATCTTTGTAGTGTCGTCCAGGAACTGCCATCGATCGGTGCCCTGCAGGTCACCCGTTCCATTCACTCCAAAACCCGAGTAGATCTCGTCGAAGTTAATGTTCGGGAATCCCCCGAGATCTTGGTAGGGAATGTTCTTTATCCCTACTTTCGAAGCCCACCCTTTATCAACGATCAGCGGATAGGTGTCAGGCAAAACCCACCTGTCGTAAGAAGCCACGAAATGAGTGAACAAGCTTGGACTGATCACATAAGTCAGCTGCGCGTGCGCGGTGTGCGTGCTTATCTCCTGCTGGCGCGGATGCCCAATCGGCCCGTCGCAGCCTCCGATGTTGTTGCAGTCCAGCTCCCGCGGCCGGTCATCGTAGTTGTAAGTCAGAGTGAAACGCAGATTTTGGAGTATGTTATGGTCTATGCGCGTCAGGATGGTTCGCGCATTCAAGAACGCCTGGGTCGGCCCGAGCAGATAATTATTCTGTTGCGCGGCATCAAAGGGCGCTGGCAGGTACTGCTGTATGTTCGATGCTACATGCGAGAAGGCCGTCGTGGGAATCTGGTTTCCCGCGTAAGGTGTGCGCACTACGTTGTTAGCTGAGCCGCCGCAGCTTGCAGCACTCTGCGTCGAGGCCGGGTCGAAGATCTCGCCATTGTAGACAGGACGTCCACAAGCGTCCGTTCCCACCTGCTGACCCGTTAGATACTCGCTGAAGTTACCTGCCCGTGTATTACTATCCGCCACCGTTGCCAAGCCGCTGCCAGCGCCTGCATTGGTGTACTTGAAATAATCGTAATTGAAAAAGAAGAAGCTTCTGTTCTTGCCGTTATAAATCTTCGGTATCGAGATGGGCCCGCCTAGCGTAAAGCCGTACTGATTCTGCCGGACCGGTGGCCGGATCGGGGCAATCTCGCCCCGAGCCTGAAGTTTATCGTTGTCGAAATACTCATAGGCGCCTCCATGATACTGGTCGGTTCCGCTCTTCGTGGTGTACTCGACGAACCCGCCGCTGGTATGTCCGTATTGCGCGCTAAACGTGTTGTCGATGATCCGCGCTTCCGCAATCGACTCGTAGGGGGCTGAGCGCTCTTGCGTCCCGTTGTGCCCGCTCACCTCGCCATACGAAGCACCGTCCAGGAAATTCTCGAACGCGCTTCGCTGTCCTCCGTTGATGCGGGCGCCAAAGGCACTCCCAGGGTAAATGTTGCCCTGCGTCGGCGCCACGAAGGTTGGGAACGTGTATAGTTGCGATTCGGGCACGCGGTTTTCACCCGCCATAACAGCGGGGAGCGACTCATACGCAAGCTGATTTACCGAAGCCGACATCTGGGCGTTGTCGGCATTCAACTGTTCCGTCTGGGCACTGACTTCCACGCTTTGCTGCACCTCTCCCACCTGCAGCGTTACGTCCGCCCGGAATGTTTGGCCCGAGGCCAGGCTGATATCGGTGGCATGGTAGCTTTTGAATCCCGACAACTGTACCGTGATTTCGTACGTGCCGATGATGAGCGGCGGCGTACTGTAATTTCCGGAGTCTGACGTTTTCACATCCGTCACAACTCCGGTCTTAGAGTCTTTGATCGCAACCGGTGCGTTCGGGATCGGCGCCCCCTGCGGGTCTGTCACCAAACCGGTGATAATACCCCGGTCCGCCTGCCCAAACAACTGCCCCGCAAAAAGAGAAACAAGGAAAACCAGGATTCTCCACTTCATGTCGTTACGCTGAGCCCCCCTTGGGAATCACACTTCGATGACGCTTTCCGCAAGTGTGCAACCTCAGTTACGAGAAAACAAGTCTCTGCACAGTTAAGACACTGTTACGAGTCGCTGGAACTTACAGATTCTAAAATATTTATTGCCGTAACCGGGCACCTTGCCAATACCTGGCCGCAGCATCTTAGGCAACCGTTTACGCTTGTAACTTCAATTTGTGACTATAATCCGATGCTCAACGTATTCGAAGGAGAGAAGCGAAAGCTTGTTGCAGCGGCATTTTACAACCACTTGGTAAATCGGCGGAAAGCGTGCTCCGCGTTGCTTCAGTTTGGCGAGCAGTCCGCGCATTGCACTCGCCGACGAGATAAATTCGGCTGCGCCTTGAATTCCTACCGAGGTAATCCCGGAAAGCACAATCGTCTGTCGACGGTTCCGATCGTCACCAGACTCCTTTACCGTAATAAGCCCATACACTTCCGCCAGATCGCCACTGTCGCCCCTCTTCGGAGCGGATACCTTGCCTGTCACTCGGTCGCGAACCACAAACTCGTGAATTGCCGGGTCAAATTCAACCGTGAGCGGCATTTCCTGCGTGGTGATCGCGATCGTCTCGCTATCGACCGCAGCCCCAAGTAGAATGGCGTTGCGCCCGCGCAGTGCCGAAAGACTGGCAACCCGGTCTGGAAGAAGCTGAAAGGAGCTACCGAAACCGCGCAGCGTGGCGGCGCAGATGAGGGCGGCATTCATGGTGCCTACCGCCACCATATTGTCTGAAAAGGTCAGCCCCAATTGACCGTCTGAAGGGAGCATCCGGTGCTCACGGAAAAGCGGGTAAGTCTCCTGCGGCGCGGGATAATTGCGGCTTCCAAAAACCTCATGGCCCCACGGGCCCACCACCAGGC
>CBAAAA010000252.1:0-7124 GCA_964658695.1 uncultured Solirubrobacteraceae bacterium
CCACATGGTGGACCCTCATAGAAGCAACCTCGCATTCCGGCATACCGGAAGCCACCGCCGCCCGCGGCATTCTCAACCTCATATGGTGTGGAACTGCCGCCATCGCCGCCGATCCCGCCTCCTCCCGGGCTGCCCCCGCCGCAACACCCTCCACCGCCGCCTTCAGCAGTGTTCTCGGTCAGAGTTACTGAAGAAAGCGTTGTCACGCCCTGGTTGTAAATCGCTCCTCCCATTCCGGCGCCCCCGCCGCCTCCAGCGTCTCCTGAGCCGCCGTTTCCACCCTGCGCGAGTCCGCCGGTGAGCGTCACGTTCTGCAAGGTCAAGTTGCCGGCCGGAAGCGTACTGAAACCTCCCGAGACATAAAAGAAGCGAAACTTGGGCGACCCGGCCACCCGTTGAATAGTCGCGCCATTTCCCTCAATGAGAATCGCGCTGCTGATCGCCGGAAATGCGTTAGGGCCGTACCACCAGTCGGACGGTGCGCTGACCTGGTAAAGGCCATTCGCAGCCAGTTCTATGGTTCCTCCTCCGCTACTATTCAACGTATTGATCGCGCTAATCAGGCCGGCTACATCGTCCGAATTTACTGAGATCGGCTCCGCTCCAAACAACGGGATTGCCAGCCAACTGACTGCGATAACGGTAAGCATCTGCAAGCCAAGTGTTCTTCCCGCGCGCCCAAACGTGCGCCCAAAATGGTTCGGTCCGTCGTGATCGACTGGTATGTGGTTGGCGTTCGCGTACACGAGTCGCTTGCGTTCACAGACGTGTTCTCTTTTCATGGGATCTCCTCTACCAGCCGGTCCTGTTTAACGGACCGCGAACCGTGTTCGTGCAGCACCGTTGTCTAACTAGTACGCAACAACGAGAGGGAAAACCCGTAAACGGCAATCAACTTTTTTAAATTGGGTGGCGCGTGTGTGGATGGCATGGCGCTGGGTGGTGCCGCGCAGATGATGTCTTCCGCTGCGCTGTGGAAATTCGGTTTGGAATTGAGAGAGCGACCGTAGGCTGTGTAGCGCCCGTTGGTCTCTCCTTCAGTGGACTTTATGTGGAGTTGTCGGAAGCTTGGACCAAGGTTGGAGTGTCAGACCGCAAAACCAAAGCGAAGGACGAGAGGATTGGTTTCTTGCTGCGAACCCGTCAACAGCTTCGCACGTCATCGCAAGTTTGCTGGGGTGATGAGACTTACGCTACTCCAAACGGATAGATCCTCTTTCAATCCTGGGATCCGATCTCTGCTGGGCAACCCTCGATTCCTTGAATTGTCGAAGATAAAGCGGCGCTTACGCCAAATTCTCGGAGCTCCCAAGCACAAGGAACCATAGCCGACAAGCCGTCAATGTGGACACTCGAAGCGACAGGCCTGGTGAGAACTAATTTATCCGTCGGCCCAACCGTGTCTCAGAAGCTGCCCAAAAGGAAATCTCTTGCGGTCGCGAGCACTTTCTGGCGCATTGCGGGCTCCGGCAGGAGGCGCGCAATGTCGATTGCCCCAATCATCGTTGAAAAGATCGAAAAGAAGGCGCGCTCTTTGTCCGCCGCTCGCCGGCCGGGCATAAAGGGAAGCATTCGATCCTTAGTTCACGAGCTCGGCAAAGATCTGGCCACTCATCTTCTTGTCGACCCGCGCCAGTTCGGGGGCAAGTGCTGTCAGCGGGCAGCCCCGCTCGGGGATCGCAGTATTCCAGGGTGAGATAACTCCTCACGATCGCCTTCCAGGCTGTTTCGCGGTTCGACTCTTCGGCCGCTTTCGCCAGATTCCCGGTTATCTCCCGGAAAGCTTCGCGGAGCGACTCCATAAGAAGCTCATCTTTGTCCCCGAAGTGTTTGTAAAAGCCTCCGTGTGTCAGGCCGGTGTCTCGCATGACCGCCGTAACCGCGGCGCCGTTCATCCCCTCCGTCCGTACGCGCCGCGACGCGTCTTTCACAATCCGCTGATGGACTTCGGCTTTGTGTTCTTGAAAAAACGCTATTAGCAATCTCTTCGAACGCGGCGATCTGAAATTGGTCAGCAAATTCAAATTTCGTCTTCAATATGCGGTGCCACAGGCCCAATTTGCCCGTATGCCCAGGAAATGATCATGGCGCCGCAGTCATGTGGACTGTGGCGCTACAGAAATCTCGGGAAGGCTCAGAATTGGGCGCCAATTGCGTGTGCTGCCGTCCATCAGGACTTCTTCAAGCGCCTGGCATTCAACGTAAACGTCGCTTCCAACTTCGCGCTTCAACGCCCGAGTTAGCTCGAGTTCTTCCGCGTCGAAAGCCTTCCAGTCATACCTTTCGTATGCCCCTGGCTGATGGCTGTTGTAAACATCTTGCCAAGATCTGAAGCGTTCCTGAAGCGCGATTGAGATTCCAAGATGTTCGGCTGGATCAAGGTTCCATCCAGCAAACCGTGATCCGGGAAAGGGGATTTGCCAGATACCGCTGCTGTACCACTCCGGCCAGACTCGAACGAACATGCGGTATGCGGGGAAGAGCTTTTCTTCAATTACTGACCACACCCTGCAGGCTTCGGGTTCCGGTAGGTTGCCGAATTGGGACCATTCCGGATGATCCCCGATCTCAAAAAAGAAGCTCTCCCACTCACGCTTGTGCGAAGGCCAGTCTGGACGTGGTGTGTCCATTCATCCCCCAACGGCTTCCCCTTGCCGCGACTCCAGTTCTTTCAGCAGATCGAATTGGCAGACGTGGTTCGCCGGGTCCTCGAAAGCCTTACCGTAGAGCGTTAGCACGAAAAAGCTCTGCCACGGCATTGGTGCGCCTTGCAGCCAGTTGAGCAGATCGCTCATCCAGTGCCGCTCGTACAGCACGTCGAGTAGAGCGCTCGCCTGCTCCTCGGTTATCGGATCGCTCAGCAGTCCCCGAAGCTGCTCCAGCTTCGGCTGAAGCCAGTGATCGGTACTGAACATCGTCCCCCGCTGGTTCACCGATGTTTCGAATATGCGCAGTACGTCTTCCCGCTGCATTCCGGCCGCAACTCGTATATTGTTCGAATTTCCGCCCTGGACCCGAGCCGCATCCATATTGCCCAGCTCCGGCCACATAGCTTCGAGTTGCCGGCGGATACCGATCCACTTGGTGCGATCCGGATTATCTGTCAGAAATTCGATTAGAATTTTCAGCGCTTTGTTTTGTGCCTCATGGGCGAACGAATTCTGCTTCAACTTCAGGGTACTCAGCAGCGTGCCTACATAAGCTTCTGCGTCCTTGCCGCCCAGAACATAGTATTCGATGATTCGGATGGCCTCCCGAATGAGCGGTAGCAAGTCGGGCTCAGCCGCTATCGAGACCGACTGGAAAGAGCGCGCGGGTGTGGCGCACATCGCGTCGACGTCCAAATCGGCAGCCGCTCGGAACCGAATGCCGCTGGACGCAGGATGCATTCTGGATGTTTCCCCGTAAAGTAACTTCTTTCGCCCAAAATACGATCCAAACTCCACATCCTGCGCCATCCCCACCGGTACAAGCTTCGTTTTCGATAAATCGCCGGCCTGATCATCCGCACGCTTTACCACCGCTAAGAGTGACATCTCTGAACTGGTAAGGCCGTAGCGCTCGCTCAACTCATATAGTCGCTGCCGTGCGGCGGCATCGGAACGATCATAAGAAGCCTCGAAATCCGCGATCACCTTGGCGCCCTGAAGCTTCCGGATCGGACCATGCGATTCGCTGTCGAGCGGTTGAATCGATAGATGCCTGGCGCCCTTCGCCCATTCCACATCGATACTGTCGGCATCCCGTTCAACATCGCCAAATGCGACGAAGGGCGTCCCATGAAACACGTCACCGGCCGAGGCAGGCTCAACATTCGCGTTTCCGACATGCACTCTCGACGCGACGCTCCCTCCTACCGCGGCAAACACCTCGAAAGCAGCGGCGTCCACTCGTTCTGATGGCGTAACAAACCGGCAAACGCCGCCGGTCTGCCGGGCCAGCAATGCTAAGAACCGATCCTGACTGGCGCCGCCAATCCCAAGGCAAAAAAGCCGGATCTCACATTTTCGGGCCCGCTGCAGAATTTGAGAAGTCTCCGAGACCTGGCCATCGGTGATGACGAAGATTTCGCCCTTCGATCCGGTCAGCAAGTGTGCGGCAGCGTCCACGCCGCTTGCGAGTTCCGTCCCTCCTCGCGCATCAATGCCGTTCAAATAGGTACAGGCCTCTTCAACACTCTCGGGCGTGGCGGCAACCAGCCTTTCACGAAACTGCTCCACTTCCGTATCGAAAGCCACAATGCCGAAGAGGTCCTCTGGAGAAAGGTTCGCCAAGCAGTTTTCGAGGGCATGGCGGGCTTGCTTTATCGGTTTTCCTGACATGGAACCAGAGCGGTCCAACAGAAACACGACCCGGCGAGCAGTTGGCAGAGCCCGACCAAAAACCGTCGATGGTGCGATCACGGCAAAGTGCTTCCGGTCACCATTCGGTACATCCGACCATGCGCGGCCACCTGTCAATTCGCATTTGACCTCAAGTACCAGATCGCGGTTCGGGACGTCGCGCGCAGGCGATATTTTTACGCCGACGGCGGCGTTATCGTTCAGGACGACACGGACCGGATGAGACGCCGATGCGATCTCAGTCACGGCATCTCCCGGTTCGACCTGCAACTCGAAGCCGATGTGGTGCAAATTCGAGCTATCGGCGTGAAACGGCGGTAGGAGTACGCCGTCAGCCACATGCTCGGGGAACTCTATTGATCCGACGCCCGGTCGATCAACCGATACACGCATTTGTGAGTGGTAGCAGGGAGCCACTGTAAATGGGAACCGGAGGCGGAAACCGCTGTCACTCAGTGATACGCCGGCAATGAGTTCTAATCGAACGGATACAATTTCGCCGGGGCGGAGATTGCCAACAGCGAGGTTCACCATCCCGTCTGCGTTCTGTCGGGTCAGTGCAGCGAGTGATCCCTCTTCCAAAGCCTCTTCATACCGCTTCTCGGCTTCCGATCTGCGTTCGAGCCGGCTGGAGATCGAGAAGCCTTCACCGGAGATTTGGAAGCTGACTAGAGAAGCGTCGCGCGGCAGCGGGAAAGAGTAGATAACCTCGACCGGCGACTTCTCACTCGAGCGAAACACATGCGTGACACTCAAGTTCGCGCCGAACGGAAGGACTCGTCCGGACAAGAACAGGGACTGCATATCGAGCGCAAGCGGCTCTGCATCGTCCGCGCGAACTGGCGAGAAATAGTGTGTCATAGCGTGCCCAGGATAGCGATCGACTGTGCGATCCAATGCCACAGGCGCGCCCACTTTAGTACTGGAACTGGATATTCCTGCGAAAGGTTTGCACGTCTTGCGCAACACCGGCCGGGTAAGGAGCATTTCAAAAGGTTGCAACGCAAAGAGACCAGTGCTCAACTCGCATTATCCATAAGGCTGCAAAGCTGGAGGAGCTTGAAAATATAAACCGTTCCCCCCGGGAGAACATACCTTTTTCCTGCTCGCATTAACAGCGAGCACGCACATCCCTCCTGAAGGCAGTCCTGAACGGCGGCAAATCATTCGGGCGATGGCGGTGTTCTATGGCGTTCCGAGAAGAATTTTATCGCCGGTCCGTTCACGCTCAGTGCCTTCTATCCGGCAGCGGTACGGAACTTTCGCCTTTCATCAAAGATAATCCGTTCTTTACAGAGCGAACGCCTTGAGGCATCCGCCTCACTATAAGTTGATTCACTTTTTGGGCGGAACTGGTAAAAAGGTCTGCGAGTAAGAATCTAAAATTCTGGGCGGCGGGAGGGAAGGAGCGACGTGGCAGTTGTGCAGAGTATCAGTCCAATGACGATTCCGCCGCAATCGGTGTAGACGTCTCGCCATTCATAGGGATTGTGGTAGCAGTAGCGTTCTAACAATTCAGTGATGAGCGCGAAAGCGACGGCTACCAGACAGGCTCGTAAGCGCGCTGCAAGGGAGCGTGCGTTCCAAATCAAGACGACTGCCGTAATACCGAAGGCGACCAAGTGGTAGAGGTCATGATAACGTCCCATCGAGTGGATGTGAGCCTTGAACTCGAAGGGAGACAACGAGAGGCAAACTACTATCGCCAGCCAAACAATGCTAACCGCAAGCCGCATCTTCCGCCTTCAGCTTCGCAAGCGAGTCATTCTCCCACCGCCGAGAGCCAGTCACTTTGATCACCACGGACCGGTCGATCTTCGCGGCCCACTTCGGCAACCCGGATTGGCACGACTTTCGCGCGCTTATAGTTGGCGTGCTGACCGTGGAGTTTTCGATAGGTGGGACTAGTCTCCCACAGTTCGTCGTGAGTTCCGATCGCCTCGATTCCGCCTTCCGCGAAGACCACGACCAGATCTGCGTTGTGCACAGTGGAAAGCCGGTGAGCGATCACGAAGCAGGTTCGCTCGCGGGTGAGAGTTTCAAGCGCCATCTGAATGAGGCGCTCGCTTTCATTGTCGAGGTTGCTGGTGGCTTCATCGAAAATCAGGATCTTCGGGTTGCGAAGGATGGCGCGCGCAATGCCGATGCGCTGACGCTCTCCCCCAGACAACCTGGCTCCGCGTTCGCCGACGGGAGAGTCATAGCCGCTATCGCAACGCAGGATGAAGTCATGGGCCTGAGCCATGCGGGCCGCTTGTTCGACATTTTCGCGGGTGACCCCATCAAGACCATAGCGAATATTCTCGAGAATCGATCGGGAGAATAGTTCGACTTCCTGTGGAACCACAGCAATTTGCTCGCGCAGGCTCTCCTGAGTGACGTCGCGCAGTTCGATGCCGTCGATGGTAATGCTTCCATTCTGCGGCTCATAGAGACGCTGCAGAAGATTCATAAGGGTGCTTTTCCCTGATCCGCTGGCTCCGATCAGGGCCACGGTGCTGCCAGCGGGAACCGTGAGGTTTACATCTTGCAACGTCCATTGATCGGTGCCTGCGTAGCGGAACGAGACGTTTTTGAATTCGACGGATTGAGCCACGGTTTGGAGGCGGCGTTGGCTGGCGGGGTCGGTGATCTTGCTTTTGGATTCGAGGATCTCGAATAGCCCTTCGGCGCGGGAGAGGTTGCGCCGGAGTTTAGGGACGATAATCGAGAGCTGGGAGATGGGTCCGTACACCATGTCCTGCATAGAAATGAAAAGCACGTAGTCGCCTACTGAGCACT
>CBAAAA010000253.1:0-7119 GCA_964658695.1 uncultured Solirubrobacteraceae bacterium
ACTCAGTTCCCGGCGGACTTGCGGATATAGATCCTTCCAGAAGCTGACCAGATCAGTGGTGACCTGCACCGGACGGTGATTCGGAGCCAGCAGGTGAACAACGAGTCGAACGGCTCCTCGAGCCACGCTGGGTGATTCGTTCATTCCGAAAAAATCCTGCAATCGCGAAGAGACCGAGGGCGATCGTCCGTCGTGGTATTCGATCTTTGCGCGCCGGCCGCTGGGCAGTTTTACGTGCGTCGGCGCCCACTCGTCCAACAAGCGCATCGGAAGGTTCATTTGAATGGCCGAGATCAGACCGCTTCCAGAAGCAAGCTTCTGGAGTTCAGAAAAGCTGACCATCCCCTTCGCCAGTGAAGCGAGCGCGGCGGTCGCAATGGCCGGATCATAAGGGATTTGGTCCGAATGCCGGGAGGCGAATCGAAGACGAAGCAGAAAGGCGTTCAACTCTTCCGCGTCAGTAAAAAATTCGACACCTCTTTCCGACGCTTTCGAAACGAGCAAATTGCTAGCAGCCTCGCTGTTGGTGGGCGCGCTTCGCGACTCATCGATCGTCAGCGCGTCGTAGCGCAGAAAGTTCACTTGTTCTACCCGCTCGCTTTCTCGATTCCAGATCAATTCCTCGCCGGCGGTGATGCGGTCAGGAAAAAGGTCGAGGAGCCAGTCGGCTTCAACAGGACTCGCTATGCGAACGGCGGGGCCTTCGTGTCCAGTCCTGTCTTCGGTTTCGATCGCGACAAGAAAATCACTGGTCACCAGGCTTTGCCGGTCGAGTCGAGCCGACTTGCCGTTCGAGAGGAGAAGGGTATCGCCGCGGCGGCGGGCTACCCGATCGCCATAGCCGCTAAGGATTGCCTTGTCGAGTCCATGTTCGTCCTTCTTGCTGACCGGTTCGCGCAGCGAATGCAGAACTTGTTGTGCGACTCGCCTTTCGACAAACGAGCTTTCGCCATCGAGTAGCGCCTCTACGTCCGACACAAACCGGCTTCTTTGATGGGGCGACGGTCGAAAGCGTCCTTCTGAGAGACAGGCCGCCAGTTCCGCTCCTTCTCTTCCAACGCCGAAGCGCGCGGAGTTCAGAGCAAGCCGCGCCAAGCGAGGATGTAGCGGAAGGCGGCTCAGCTTACGTCCGTCCCCTGTGATTTTCCCCTCAGCGTCGATCGCATTTAAACGCAGCAACAAGTCCTGTGCGGCATCGCGCATCTCCTGCGACGGTTCATCCAACCATTCGAGTTGCTGCCAGGAAAGATCCATTGCCGCAATCTGCAACAGCAAACCCGAAAAGTCCGAACGCAGAATCTCGGGCGTTGTCTGGTCAGCACGCCGCATGAAGTCAGCCTCCGGGTACAGCCGGATGGCAGTACCGGGAGCGGTTCGCCCAGCGCGTCCCGCGCGTTGAATCGCCGATGCCTTGCTGATCTTTTCAACGCGCAGCCGCGAAAGTCCGCTCCAAGGGGAATGCGAAAGAACACGGGCCAAGCCACTATCGACAACAGCCCGCACGTTCTCGATCGTAATGCTGCTCTCGGCCACGTTGGTGGAGCATATGATCTTGCGTCTTTCGCTCGGCGCCACAGCGGCGTCCTGCTCCTCCGCACTGAGTTCGCCGAACAATGGGAAAAGCGCGCATCCAGCCTGACGTGCAACCGGCTCACAAGCGGCAAGCGATCTGCGGATCTCGCCGGCCCCGGGCAGAAACACCAGCACGTGTCCCCTCGATGCGGGAAGAAGCGACGCCACCGCTGCAGACACTTGCTCTTCGAGAGGCGGTGCGCTCTGCGGCTTGTATTGGGTCGATACCGGGAACGCGCGTCCTGAAGCCTTGAAGACCGGGGGCGATCCCAGCCGCCCTGCCAAACTCGTCCCGGCTAACGTTGCGGACATGATGACGATCCGCAGATCATGGCGCTTCCGCCGCAGTCCGCGGAGCAAGGCCAGCGCGAAATCAGTGTCGATGTGCCGCTCATGAAATTCGTCGAGAACAACCACTCGTACGCGATCGAGCATCGGAGCGGTCAGCAAGCGCCGGGTAAGCACGCCTTCCGTCACATACCACAGGCGAGTGCGGTTGCTGACTGCTTCTTCAAAGCGAACCTGGTAGCCAATCAGACCGCCAACATCTTCGCCCAATTCCTGCGCTACTCGCCGCGCTGCCATTCGTGCCGCCAGCCTGCGAGGCTCCAGGACAATGATTTGTTGCATTCCGGCCGCCAGCAGTGCCGGTGGAACGCGGGTCGTCTTCCCAGCCCCGGGTTCTGCCTCAAGCAGCAACAGTGGTTCTGAACGAACAGCTTCCACGATCTGCGGGAGTAACGAATCGATGGGCAGTTCGATCTTCAACATCCACTTCTATAATTAGACTGCTTGCAAGCATGTATTCCCTCCATCTCACCTGCAATGCCGATCAGGTTGATCTGCTCTCGGCTGAACTCTGGGAGCTGGGCACGGCAGGTATTCGGGAGTTGGACGTTGGCGAACGGGTTAACTTGATCGCGGGTTTCGAAAACAACGCTGCGCGTGAGAATCTGCTGGAGCGATTTGCGCCTTTCACACCCGAATGGGAGGCAGAAGAGGCGATCGACTGGGTGCAATGGACGCACGATGCGTGGCCGGCTCGCGTGGTAGGCCGGCGATTGTTTCTAGCTCCTCCGTGGTCCGAAGAAGCCACGCCGGAAGGCCGCGTGCGTCTCATTCACAACCCTGGTCTCGCTTGCGGCACCGGCGAACATCCCTGTACTCAACTGGCCCTGACGGCATTGGAGCGGCTTGTCGAACCGGGCAGCCGCGTGCTGGATGTGGGAACTGGATCCGGGATGCTGGCGATTGCCGCGAAACTTCTGGGCGCGGCCTTCGTTGTAGGCGCTGATACCGACGTAGCCGCGTTTGGCGCTGCGCAGGAGAATTTTGCACTGAATCAATTGGAGCCGCGGTTGTATGCGGGTTCGGCGGATGCTGCCGCGGACAACTGCTTTGAACTGACAATCGGGAACATCAGTGGATCTGTCCTGTTATCTATCCTTGACGATCTGCTGCGCGTCACTAAATCGCAGGGTCATCTAATCCTGACGGGATTCACCGAAGGCGAACTGCCCCGATTCCTGCAACTGTTTCCAACAGCCGGCGTTTCGGCGCTCAACGAATGGCGTTGCCTGACGGCCGCTATTTCTTAGGCTTGCCCGATTTTCTAGGTTCTGACTTCCCAGACAAGATCTCCAGCGCCGTTTCAATCTTCTGCCCACCCTGAAGAACCGGGGCAAATAAGTCACCCTTCTTTTCGAAGCGCGCAGGCGCATTCTGCATGGTGAAGTCCGTGGGGTGCAGGCCGGGTTTCACTTCTTTCCACTCCAGTGGCGTAGCAACCGCCGCGCCATCGTAAGCTCGAACCACATAGGGAGCAGCTATTGTTTTGCCTTTGCCGATTTGCAGATAGTCGAAGTAAACACGCCCTTTTTGGCGTTTATTGACGCTGCGAGGGGTGGTAAAAAGATTCGGCTGTTTATCCAGCGCGAGATGGGCCAGCACCTCGGCGAGTTGGCGCGCCTGATCGTATGTATAGACGGGTTCAATCGGCACGTAGACATGCATCCCATCGCCGCCGGTCGTCTTCGGATAGCCGTGCATTCCCAATCCCTCCAGCAGCTCACGAACCAGCAGCGCCGCTTCCACCAGCAGATCGAAGGAGGCATCGACCGGATCGAGATCCAACAGGATCCAATCAGGATTCTCCAGGCTGGTGACACGGCTCATCCACGGGTTGTGATCGATGCAGCCGAGATTTACCAGATAGAGAAGACTCGCCCGATCATCGGCCAGCGGATAGTGGTTGATCTTCGGAGGGTGATGCTCCTGGATGGGAAAACAATGGAGCCAATCCGGGAAGTGGGTGCTGGCATTCTTCTGAAAGAAAAACTCGCCGTGGATGCCGTTGGGATAACGCTTCATCGACAGCGGACGGTCCTTCAAATGTGGCAGCAGGAATGGCGAAACGCGATCGTAAAATTCCAAAACATCGCGCTTCTTGCAGCCGTCCTTCGGGAAATAGATCTTATCCAGATTGCTGAACTTGAGACGATGGCCGTCGAGGTCGAGAGTCGCCTCCTTGCCTGACAGATCCAGAGCTGATGGATTAGAGCCTCCGGCCTCGGATGCGGGCGGCTCCTCCGGCGTTTCCGCTTCTACCTCGGACGGCTCCTTGTCGTCGCGCAGGCCAACGAAGACGGGCGCACGAAGCATCCCGTCCGGTGTGCGCTCCAGAAAGCGGATCTGGGCAACCAGCTCCGGTTTCACCCACGTGACGCCTTTCAGCCTGGGCTTATTCTTGAAAGCCGATGCCTTTGTGACGAGCGGCTGTAACTTATCGAAGATGAACTTCATCTGCTTGCTGTCGAAGCCGGTACCGACCTGGCCGACATGACGCAGTTCACCCTCTTCGAACAAGCCAAGGATCAGCGAGCCGAAGTAGTCACGCTCCCCGGCCAGATAACCCGCGATCAGGAACTCCTGTTCGCTAAGAACTTTGATCTTCAGCCACTTCTTGGAGCGCGTTCCGACATAAGCGCTATGGCGATCCTTGGCAAGGATCCCTTCGAGAGCCATCTGGCGCGCCGCTTCGAACATCTGTTCCCCGCCGGCATCAAAAGCTTTTGAGAGCTGAATGTGGTCGGCGGGCGTGCAGATACTTTCCAACAACTTACGCCGATCCTCCAAAGCCGCACCTCTCAGGTCGTAGCCGTCCAGATACATGATGTCGAACAGGAACAACGTGACCGGCGTAGATTCGACCAGGCGCGGAACTGCTCCGCTGTTGGCCCCGATGCGCGGCTGAATCCCGTTGAAGCGGGTGCGGCCCTGCTCGTCCACAACACAGATTTCTCCATCCAGCCACGCTGTTTTGGCTTGAATGGCGGAAGGAAGCGACGCAAGCTCGGGATACTGCTTGTCTACTTTGTTTGCGCGTCTGGAGTAGATGGCCAGCTTCCCGTTCTCCAGGCGGCATAGCGCACGAACGCCGTCCCATTTGATTTCATAGATCCACTGATCGCCTTCCGGAGGCTTTGTGACAGCGGTCGCCAGCATGGGTTCGATCATCGCCGGAAGCGAATCTTTTTTTGCACCTTTCAGATCTTGCGGGCTGATCGAGGTGACGTTGTCGGCGATCTCCTGCTGGGTCCGTTTCGTGGCGACGCTCCAGGCAAACTCGTCGATGTCATAGCCGGGCACGGCGAACTCGTCCTGCTTCTTGATCAGCAGCCACTCGTTGCCCTTCTCCGCGTGCTTCATGTGAACGATGGCGAAGGAACCGTTCAACTTGCTGCCATGCAATTGAAACTTGAAGTCACCGCGTTCGATCTGCTCGGCCGCAGGCGCGTCACCCAGCACTTCGTAGGCGCCTTTGTCCCAAAGCATCACACTGCCGCCGCCGTATTCGCCTTTCGGGATGTTGCCTTCAAAGGTGCCGTAATCGAAAGGGTGATCCTCCACCTTCATCGCCAGCGCTTTCCGTTTGGTATCCAGGCTGGGGCCTTTGGGAACCGCCCAACTCACCAGCACGCCTTCCACTTCGAGCCGGAAGTCATAGTGCAGGCGCGTGGCGTCATGGCGCTGCACACAGAAGAAACCGCCGCGAGTTCCCGCCTTGGTGTCCGGTTCGGCCGGCCCGGGCTCAGGTGTCTTGGTGAAGTCCCGTTTGCGTGCGTATTCCTTCAGGCCCATTTGTGAGACATTATGTCAGTCCAAGCCCCTTAATTCGGCTATAAGTTGCTACCCTGGGAACATCTTCAGAGGGGAATCTACCAGCCGTTCCGTCTTCGGCCGAAAGACTGCCACATGAGTTTCGCTGAACAACTCAAAAGCCAGCTCAATATCGTAGACGTCGTTGGTGAGTATGTGCGTCTTAAGAAATCAGGCGCGGCGCATCGATTCGTTGGCCTGTGCCCATTTCACTCCGAGAAGACCCCGTCGTTTAGCGTTCATAGCGGCAATCAGTTCTATTACTGTTTCGGGTGCGGAGCCAACGGCGACGTTTTCAAATTCGTTCAAGAATTGGAGAGTCTTACCTTTCCAGAAGTTCTGAAGACGCTGGCAGAGCGAAACGGCATTCCCGTTCCGGAACGCCAACGTCCGGACGATCCGGCTGAGCAGGAGAAGGCCGCGCTTTTCGAGATGCAGGAGATTGCCGCCCAAGTCTTCCAGGACAATTTGCGCGCGCCGGGCGGTGCTCAAGCTCGTACCTATCTAGAGTCAAGAGGAGTGTCCAAGGGCCTTGCGGACGAGTTTCGGCTGGGGCTATCCGATCCATCCGGTCAGCAGCTGGTTTCCCGGTTAAAGAAATTCCCTCCCGAACTGATGCCGAAGTCCGGTCTGATCAGTCGGCGGGAGGATGGAAGCGGTTTGTTCGACCGATTTCGCGGACGCCTCATGTTTCCGATTCACAACGAGGCGGGAAAAGTCATTGCTTTCGGCGGACGCGCGCTGCGGCCCGGCGATGAACCGAAGTATTTGAACTCCGCCGAAACTGACATCTATAAAAAGTCGACGGTGCTCTATAACCTTCACCGGGCAAAGATCAGCGCTCGCAAGCACGACCGCATGATCCTGGTGGAAGGATATATGGACGCGATCGGTGCTTACGCATCCGGAGTTCAGGAAGTGGTTGCGATCTGTGGGACCTCGCTGAGCAACGCTCAGGTGCGCGCCATCAAGAGCCAGGTCGCGCAAAGTCGTGCCAGTAACGGACAGGTAATTCTCAATCTTGACCCGGATGAGGCGGGAGCGCGTTCAGCCGAGAAGTACATTGGCGCTTTTCTGGCGGAAGGTCTGCGGCTGAAAGTGTTGAAGCTTCCAGGCGGTTTGGATCCGGATGAGTTCATCCAGCAGCACGGGGCGGACGCATATGGGAATGCGGTGAGTGCGGCGCCGTCTTACCTTCACTGGCTGGCAGAACGCGCGAGAGAAAAGTTCGACGTGCGTACGCCAGAAGGAAAAGTGGATGCGTTCAAGTCCATCCTGCCTGCCTTGCAGCAGGTGAGCGACTCTGCGGAACGGGACGCTAATACCAGTGAGCTTGCTAATTATTTCAAGCTGGACCGGGCGGTCATCGCGGACCAGTTGCGACATACG
>CBAAAA010000254.1:0-2792 GCA_964658695.1 uncultured Solirubrobacteraceae bacterium
AGGTCCTCTTGCGGGTCCTGCACCCGCAGCACAATCCACTTGCCGTCCGGTGACATCTCCGGCTCCCGAACGCTGCGTTCCCCACCGGTCAACTCCACTTTCTGGTCTAACTGCGCTCCTTTGTTCAAGTCAAACGGGGCGCGATAAAGCTGACTCGAGACCAGCCGGTGAACATAGGCGAAGGCCTTGCCGTCCGATGCGAAACTCGTCCAGCCGCTATAGGGTGAGGGTGTCGTCACCGCCTCCGGCTTGCCCAGCAGATCACCCGATCCTTCACTGATGCGAACCCGCCACAAGTTCATTGCACCGCCCCGGTCGCTTGAGAAATAAAGATACCGGCCGTCCGGGGCCCAAGTCGGGCTCCAATCCGTCCAGGTGTCGTGAGTCACCGCAACCGGCTGCTCGCTGTTCCCGTCTGCCCGGATCGTCCAGATGTCCCGGTCTCCATCCCGGTCTGTTCCCCAGAATGCGATCCGCCGTCCGTCCGGGGACCAGGTCGGCTGGACGGCATCGAACACCACCCCGGGTGATCCCAGTCGTTGCACAGTCCGGTTCACTACCGACACCACATACAGGGAACTGTTCTGACTCGCGGAACTCTCCGCCGGGTCGCCGAACGTTCCACTGGCATAAACGATCTTCTTGCTATCCGGGGACCATGCCGGGTTGTAACCGGCCTCCGTCAACCGCCTCGTCTTTCGGCTTTTGACATCGAGCAGGAAAATCCCCCCGCCGTCCCGATCACTGCGGAAAGCAATCGTCCCAGAATCCGGCGACCATGCCGGTTGATAGTTATCCGCCTGCGAGTCCGGGGTCAGCTCGGTCACTCCCAGTCCGGTGAGGTCCCTTTCATATAAGGACCACTTCCCATTCGCCTGCCGCGCATAAACCAGAAAGCGTCCGTCCGGAGAGAAACTCGGGCTGGTGCAGGGAGCCTGGTCGTTGGTAATTCGCCGGTAGTTAACGAAATCAGGCGCCGGAATGTTTGCCTCGATCCTCCACATCCGCCAGAAAGCGATTCCAGCCCCAATCAGCAGCAACAAGACAATAACTGACAAAATCGCCACAGTCCGGCCGCTTTCCACTGTCTGTTCGGGGTGAGGCGCAGTCCCGGTAACTGCCGCCAGATCGGGGGGATTTACCGTTTCGGACGGTGCCGGTGAAATAACGCTATCTTGTTGTACCGACTGGAATTGTACGTCTTCAAAGGCCGGAACATAGGCGCCTCTGGGGAGGGAAATACGTACCCGGTCACTCGCTCCTGGCAGGTCGTAATATTTCTGCAGTCGCGATCGAAGCCTGCTCGCCTCTACCCGGACAATCGGGTCCAGCCTCGGATCGAAATCCTCGCCCCGGTCGAACACCTCTACCCCGAGCGTATATTCCTTCAATTCGGTCGTTCGCCCGCCTAGTCGCCGCTCCACCAGGTGCCGCAATAGCCGCTGTTGGCGAGCCGCGCCAGAGAAGACATCGCTGGTCAAAATGCTTTGCAGATGATCGAGAACGTCTTGTGAGGAGGGTCCGACAGTGGCTTTTGAGTTGCTGGGCTCCGGATTTTCGCTGAGTATCGACTGCGATTTATTCAATGGAGGCAACCCAAGTGACGGAACCCGGTAACGTTGCATGCGAGCGGAGATACGGGTCCGCTCCTTAGATGTTATCAGCGTAACCCAGGGAAGATCAGGCTTCAATAGTGTCGTGAAGCCCGGTTCCCGTCGATAAGAAGAATGCTACGGTTACCGTTACGCCGATTTGTCGAGGGTAGCCGAAACAACGTGTTTTCAATGATTTTCACGCGTATAGTGGATCTTGACTGGATGAACGTTCAACTGCGGCTATCCTCGGGTGCGATCGCCTGTATATTGGCGGGGGTGTTTGCCTCGCAGCTTAGCGCCCAAGCTGATCCGGCGCAGTTTGAAAGCACCGTCAAGCCCCTTCTGACCAGGAACTGCTTCGGCTGTCACAACTCGCAGCTGAAGACTGCCGGCATCGACTTCACACAATTTAAGACCAGCGACGCTGCCGTCACCGCTCCCGAAGTTTGGGAAAAGGCCATCGACAAACTACGTCAGAGCGCTATGCCTCCTCCCCCGCTTCCCCGTCCCAAACAGGTTGACGTGGATGCAGCTATCAAGTGGATGGAATCGGCAGTGGCCCAGGCTGATGCTGACGTGCGGCCGGACCCGGGTCGCGTCACTGCCCATCGCCTGAATCGAGTCGAGTACGACAACACCGTCCGGGATCTGCTGGGCGTCGACATTCATCCTTCTGCGGATTTTCCGCAGGACGATTCCGGATACGGGTTCGACAATATCGGCGATGTGCTCACCCTGTCGCCGGTCCTCATGGAGCGCTACATGAACGCTGCCGGCAAGCTGGTCAGAACCGCCATCAACGGTCCCGAGAAGCTGAAGCCGGTGCTGGTTCGCCACCAACCTACGACTCGCGAGTTCGAACTATCCCCTAAAGCAAGAACCGCCTATGACGTGACCGGGCTCAGCATGCCCAACGCGCTGCACGCCACCAATCTGTTCCCCGTCGATGGAGAGTACACCATTCGCGTTGCCCTCGAGGGGCGGCGGCCCACTGCGTCCGAACCCGTGAAGATTGGCGTCTGGCTCGACGGCAAGCAGGTTCAAACGCTCACCATCAACGGCCGTTTTGACGGCAGCAGCATCGACCTGTTTGGAGCGCAGGCCGAAGTAAGAACCAGGGTTCCGGCCGGAGAGCACTGGCTGGCTGCCTCGGTGCTGCACATCTACGAAGGCCTTCCTCCCAGCTACGGGGGCGCC
>CBAAAA010000254.1:2802-7111 GCA_964658695.1 uncultured Solirubrobacteraceae bacterium
ACCCGAGCCTCCTCCGCCGGACCCGGCTAAATTCATGAAGGTCGCCCCCGGCGCTACACCGGAACAGATCGCCGTAGCGCGCCACAAAGCCGAGGAACGGATTAAAAAGGCGTTCGTTCCCGCGAATCGTGTCGTTGTCCACTACATAGAGGTTGTCGGGCCTTATAACCAGCGCACCGAGCCTTATGAGAACGCTCGCAAGCTGATCTTTATCTGCGGCCATCAGGAAAAGCACAATGCCGGCTGTCCCAAGCGCATCCTGGCCCATTTCGCCCGCCGCGCCTTTCGCCGTCCAGTCTCTCCGCAAGACCTGCAACCTTATCTCGACCTCTATGCGCAGGCGCGCAAAGAAGGTTCTTCCTTTGACGACTCGATTGGAATCGCTCTCCAGGCCGTCCTGGTTTCGCCCGACTTCCTGTTTCGGATCGAGACTCCGGAACTGAACGCCAGCCGCCGTCAGGCTACAAGTCCCAGCTTCAAGAACGTCTCTTATGGCGAACGTCAGGCAGAATCGGACATTGCGCCGATCAGCGAGTATGCACTGGCCTCCCGCCTCTCGTACTTTCTTTGGTCCACCATGCCGGACGACGAGTTGATGCGTTGCGCGGACCGCCATACCTTGCGCCGGCCGGAAGTCTTGAAGGCTCAAGTGCACCGGATGCTGCAGGATCCTCGCTCTCATGCGCTGGCGGATAACTTCGCTGGACAATGGCTGGAACTGCGCAAGCTCGAATCTGTCCACCCCGATCACGATCGTTTCCCACAGTGGGACGACTACCTCCGCATGTCCATGCAGGGTGAGACGGAGCGTGTCTTCGAAGACGTGGTGCATAACAACAAGAGCGTTCTGGACTTTCTGGACGGCAAAACCACCTTCGTCAATCAAAAGCTGGCCGAGTTCTACGGGATTCCCGGTATTCAGGGCACTGACTTCCAGAAGGTCAACCTGGAAGGAACTCATCGCGGAGGATTGTTGACCCAGGCGAGCGTGATGACCGTCTCCTCTTACGCCACGCGCACCTCGCCCGTTATTCGCGGCAAGTGGGTGTTGGAGAATTTCCTGAATGCCACTATCCCGCCGCCTCCGGCCAACGTGCCGCGTTTCGATGAATCCAAAGTCGGCTCTGATTTTTCCATCCGCCAGCAGATGGAAGCCCATCGCGCCAATCCGATGTGTGCGGCCTGCCATTCGAAAATGGATCCCATCGGGTTCTCCTTCGAGAACTACAATGCTATTGGCCAGTGGCGCGATAAAGACGGAAAGTGGCCGATCGATGCCGCCGGAAAGCTTCCCTCCGGCCAGACGTTCAACGGAGCGCAGGAACTCGAAGCCATCTACCGGAAGAACCCCGATACTTTCGTCGAATGCGTCACTTACAAGCTCTTGACATATGCTCTCGGTCGCGGCTTGGAGCGCTACGATCGCCCCACGGTGAAGGAAATCTCCAAGCGAATCGCGGCAGACGATTACCGCTTCGACGATCTGGTCCTCGAGATTGTGAACAGCCTGCCATTTGAGATGAGCCGGGTAGGAGCCCGAACCTGAAAATGAACCTGATCACTGGAAAATATGTCCAGCGGCGTCACTTCCTAAGAGGTCTGGGGGCAGCGGTGGCGCTTCCCATGCTCGACGCCATGACTCCGGCTTTGTCCCGGGCTGCATCCGTCAATCCCGCGGCTGCCGGGCCGATGCGCATGGCCTTTGCTTATGTGCCGAACGGGGTCACCATCGGCGATTGGACGCCGTCCGCTTTAGGTTCGAATTACGAGTTGACCCGCATTCTTCAGCCGCTTGCGCCCTTCCGCCAGAATCTCCTGGTGCTGTCCGGCCTGGCGCATCACAATGCCGAGGCGCTTGGCGATGGGGCAGGGGATCACGCCCGGGCCGGTGCGTCCTTCCTGACCGGAGTCCACCCGAAGAAGACTTCTGGCGCAGATATCCACTCAGGCATTTCCGTCGATCAGATTGCCGCCCGAACGTTCGATTCAAACATGCGGTTGGCTTCGCTCGAACTCGGCTGCGAAGATTCACGCACGGTAGGAAACTGCGATTCAGGTTACAGCTGCGCCTACACCAACAGCATCTCCTGGCGTTCGGCCACCACCCCCAATCCGCCTGAGACCAATCCACGTCTGGTATTCGAGCGCCTTTTCGGAACCGAAGACCTGAACGCTGATCCAGCCACTAAGGCCAGACGCGCGCTGCTCCGCAAGAGCATTCTGGACGTAGTCAACGCCCGTACTCAAAGCCTTGTGAAAACGTTGGGGACTGCCGATCAGCACAAAATGGATGAATACCTCACCGGCATCCGCGAAGTGGAACGGCGCATTCAAATGGCGGAGCAGGACAATCGTCAGTTCACGCCGGACATCGAGAAACCGGGCGGCATTCCGGAGCACTTCTCTGACTATGTGAAGCTGATGTTCGATCTTCAGGTGCTAGCCTATCAGGCCGATATCACCCGGGTTTCAAGCCTGCAGTTCGGTCGCGAGGCAAGCGTCCGCACTTACAACGAGATCGGCGTTCCGGATCCGCATCACGCCATCTCCCATCACCGCAACCAGCCAGAGCTGATCGACAAGATCTCGAAGATCAATACGCACCACATCAGTTTGTTTGCCTACTTCCTGCAGAGGCTGCAGGACACAAAGGAAGGCGACGGCAACCTGCTGGATCGCGTCATGATCGTGTACGGAAGCGCGATCTGCGACGGCAACAGCCACACCCATGGCGATCTTCCCGTTCTGGTGGCGGGCAAAGCAAATGGCCGCTTGAACACCGGTCAGCATCTCCAATATTCAAGCGGCACACCGATGACGAACCTCTACGTGTCCCTGCTCGATTGCATGAACATCGAAGTGGAGCGTCTGGGCGACAGCACAGGTAAGCTGCCCAATCTAACCTGCGCCTGAACGAATCGGGCGCAACCAATAACGAGGGACGCTCGCACGAACGTCCCTTCAAAGCTTTACTGCGGTGCGACGAGTCCCTTGCGGATTGCAAAGAGAACCAGTTCGGCCGTTCGATGGATATTCATCTTTTCCATCAGATTGGCGCGATGCACCGATACAGTATTCACGCTGAGTTCCAGCAGAGCGGCGATTTCCTTGTTGGACTTCCCCTGCGCAATCAGCTGCAAAACCTGCTTCTCGCGATTGGTCAGCCGCTTCAATTCGTCATCCGCATCATGGGTGACATATTTCAACCCGGAACCGATAAAGCGCTTGCCATCCGCGACGTTCTTGATCGCTCCCACCAGATCAACATCGATCGCGCTTTTAAGAAGATAGCCTCTTGCCCCCGCATCGAGAGCGTTCCGGACATAGTTGTCTTCGGCATGCATGCTGAGGATGAGAACTTCCGTCTCGGGCAAGTGCTTGACGATCTCCTTGGTCGCTTGAACACCATCCAGCTCAGGCATGGAAAGATCCATGACAACCACCTTCGGCTTTAGCTCATAAGCCATCCGGATGGCCTCAACCCCATTGCTCGCTTCTCCGACGACTTTCATCTGCTCGTCGTCTTCGAGAATGCGTCGAAAACCACGGCGTACAAGGCTGTGGTCGTCTGCCAATAGAACGGTAATTTGGTCTGTCACGACACTTGCTTCTTCACTCATTATGGAACTAACACCTCTCTCTTCTCTTGGGTTCCCACGGTCTCAACTTGTGTTTCTTCCGGTCGC
Source organism: uncultured Solirubrobacteraceae bacterium (assembly GCA_964658695.1). Taxonomy (GTDB): domain Bacteria; phylum Acidobacteriota; class Terriglobia; order Bryobacterales; family Bryobacteraceae; genus Bog-105. The sequence continues at coordinate 6,489 of CBAAAA010000254.1, forward strand.
AGCGGCACAGTGAGGGACACCGTGGCGCCGACTGGGCCTTCGGACCTCACTTCGAGCTTGCCGCCCAGGATCTCCGCCCGCTCGTGCATCGCAATCAGCCCCAGACCAGGTTGCGCGCGCTTCCTGGCGCTCGGAATCCCTTTGCCAAAATCGCGAACGTTGATGGTGTACCGGTCTGGCGCAAAGATCATTTCCACCTGCGCTGACTTAGTGCCGGAGTGTTTCGCCGCATTGTTCAGCGCCTCCTGAACAATGCGGAATGAGTGAATGGCTGAGGCGCCCGTCAGGTTAACCACCGGGCCCTGTATAAGAGCTTCAGTCTCGATCCCGGTCTGTCGCTCAAACACGCCCACGTACCACTCGATGCCCTTCGCTAACCCGTAATCGTCCAGCACCGACGGATGCAGCATCTGCGAAAGGCTGCGCATCTTTTCGATGGTGGCCTGAGTGATCTCCTTCACTTCCGCCAACTCCGTCCGGAACGGTGAATCAGCCGGAATACCCCGCCGTTCAGCACGCGTCAGCATCGCTCCCACCGCTGTCAGAATCTGTCCGAATTCGTCGTGCAACTCGCGCGAGACCGAGCGCAGCGCGCTCAAGACCGCCCTGGTCCTGATCGTCGG
>CBAAAA010000255.1:0-7107 GCA_964658695.1 uncultured Solirubrobacteraceae bacterium
TGGCCGCGCAGATCCTGGTTACGCCGGCCGAAACGATCATCACGTATTCTCACGCCGCCTTCACCGTTCGGCAGCACTCCTTCGCTGCCCGCGGAAAACAGCCTTCCAAAATTGGCGCGGCAGTCTATTTCGAGATTGCATCGATCAGACCATTGGATTTGACGTTCTCGTTTACACCCGACATGCTACGCATGTGGCCCGCATCGAACTTCGGCCGTCCCGAGGGCGAGTGGGTCCAGCAGGGCTCGAGCGGCTTCTACGTGCTCCATACAGATAGCCCTGACTTCTCGGGACTGGTTGGAATGCCCGGCGCCAAGCCAGGCATCATGCCTCCGTACCAGGAACACCCGCAGCGTTATCCGCTGCAGCTTCGCCTTTCTTTCGATCCGAAACGGGATGCGGGGAAAGTATTTCCGCTGCTGATAGGCATGGCGCACGGGCAGGACCATGCATCGGAAGTCGAAGCTATGAATACGGCGCTCCCCGACGTCTACGCCGCCACACAGCGCTACTACGCCCATTTCTTTGATACTCGAACCGTCGTCGATTCGCCGGATCCGCGCGTGAACGAAGCGGCGCGTTGGGCGGAAGTCGCGCTGGATCAGATGCAGGTGAGCTATCACGATGAGGTGGGCCTGGTCGCCGGGTATTACATGTCCGCCGATTCAGCACGGCCTGGCTTTGCCTGGTTCTTTGGCCGGGACACCCTGTTTTCTGTTTACGCCATCAACAGCTATGGCGATTTCGAGTTCTCCAGAACAGCGCTCGACTTCTTGATCCGCCGGCAGCGCGACGATGGCAAGATCATGCATGAATTCTCGCAGTCAGCCGACGCCATCGACTGGAAGTCCACGCCTTATTTTTACGCCTCCGCCGATTCCACACCGCTGTTCCTTATGACGATGTGGGACTACGTCAAAACGAGCGGCGACACTGATTACCTGAAGGCCCACTGGGATGCTGTGAAGAAAGCTTACTCGTTTATGCAGGCGCATGAATCGCAGCAAGGCATCTATGACAATCGCGAAGGCACGGGCTGGGTGGAATCCTGGCCGCCCACCATGCCGCGTCAGGAGATCTATCTGGCGGTGCTGGATCAGCAGTCGATGCACGCCATTGCGAATATGTCAAAGATTATGGCGGATGGAACGATCTCGGCCGCTGCGGCGGAAAAGGCAAAGCAGATCCGGCAGACAGTTGAATCCACTTATTTCGAGCCCTCGAGCCAGTCCTACGCTTTCAGTCGGAATCCCGATGGCTCGCTCGATCATACGGCGTCCATTTATCCGTCGGTTGCGTGGTGGGACGGGACGCTGGCTCTGGATCATCCCGGCCCCATGCTGAACCGTTGGGCGTCAGCTGAGTTCTCCACCGACTGGGGCACGCGGGATATCAGTGTCAATACGCCGTTCTACGATCCGATCAGTTATCATCAGGGCTCTGTCTGGCCGCTGTTCACAGGCTGGACCTCCCTTGCCGAATACCGGGCGGGAAGGACAGCTTCGGCCTATGCTCATCTGATGCAGAATCTGAATATGACCTGGTCTCAGGATCTCGGGTCAGTTACGGAGTTGCTCTCCGGTCAGTTCTTTTCTCCGCTGGGCCGGAGCACGGCGCACCAGATGTGGTCCTCCGCCATGGTGCTTACGCCAATGCTGCGCGGCTTGTTCGGCCTTAGCTGGGACGCTCCGAATCATGCACTGCACGTCACCCCTCATCTGCCGGCCACCTGGGATAATGCAAAGCTGAGAAATGTGCGCCTTGGCGCCGCAACCTATAACGTCAGCTACGCGCGTGAAGGAACGCGGATGAAAGTCGTGGTCAGTTCTGCGAAAGGTGATGCTGTTCCTCAGACTTTCTTTTCTCCTCTACCCGCGGTCGAGATCGGAATTCCGACAGCATTGCCTGCGCCGGGTTCTGCGACTAGTCAGCTGAAGGTCGTCGATCAAGAGTTTCAGACAAATGCTGCGACTTTCACGCTGGCAGGGATGGCTGGTGCGGAGTACGCGATCACTGTGCGGGCGAATGTGCCGCATGTATCGTCAGATGATGGAGCGATCCAGGCAGGCCATCTGCAGGTCCGTTTTCCCGAAGGCACTGGCTACCAGACTCGAACGCTTACCTTTCACTGGACAGGGGCTTCAAAGTGATTCGCCGAATCTCAGCACTGTCTTGCGCCTTCCTTGGCTTGCTCGTTTGCGCTCAGCAGCAGCCGAAACCGCCGCAACCCATCCTCGAGTACATCAAGGACACCTGGAACATACTGACGCGCTCGAACAAAGACCTTGCAAAAGCGGCCGTGGATCCGAAGTTCAAGCCGCAAGCGGATGGCAAATGGCCTGTTTACGTGCCCCAAAATGCGGACCTCGGCGCCATCGAGCAGACACTCCGTAAAGACATGTCTCCGGAGGCCTTCCAGACCATCTCTGTTCAGCCGCTGCCTAAAGATCTCGCCACCCTCAAGACGCAGGGCCTGCTGTATCTCCCGCATCCCTACGTTGTTCCCGGCGGCCGCTTCAACGAGATGTATGGCTGGGACAGCTACTTCATCCAGGTCGGTTTGCTGCGAGACGGCGACATTGAACTGGCCAAGGACATGGCTGACAATTTCCTGTACGAAGTTGAGAACTACGGCAAGGTGCTGAACGCCAACCGGACGTACTATCTGACTCGCTCACAGCCGCCGTTTCTGACCGAAATGGTCCTCGGCGTGTACGAAAAGACCCACAATCGCCAGTGGCTGGAAGCCGCTCTTCCTTTGATCGAGAAGTATTACAAGTTCTGGGTGACAGAGCCCCACCTGACGCCCGAGACCGGGCTGTCCCGTTACTTCGATGAAGGGCATGGAGAAGCTCCGGAAGTGATCTCGGCGGAGCGTGACGCCGATGGCCGCACTCACTACGATCTGATTCGCCAGTACTTCAAAACGCATTCGGTGGAGGAGTACAGCGTCAGCCAGTATTACGACCGGAAGGCCGACAAACTGCTGCCGCTCTTCTATAAAGGCGATCGCTCCATGCGGGAGTCTGGCTTCGATCCGTCAAATCGTTTTGGCGCGTTTAACATCGACATCATCCGTTACGATCCGGTCTGCCTGAACTCTCTTCTGTACCTGATGGAGCTGCAGACCGAGCAGATCCTGAAAATTCTCGGCCGCGATGAGGAGGGAGCGAAGTGGCACAAGCTGGCGGACGAGCGGGCGGCACGGATCAACAAGTTACTGTGGGATGCCAAGGACGGTCTCTACTATGATTACAACTACGTCGAAAAAGGTATCCGACGCTACCCTTTTCTGACCACCTTCTTTCCGCTGTGGGCAGGTTTCGCGAGCAAAGAACAGGCGGAAGGTGTCGAGAAGAGCCTCCCAAAGTTCGAACGCAAAGGCGGGCTTCAAACCAGCACCTATGTCAGCGGAAACCAGTGGGACTCGCCGTTCGGATGGGCGCCTCTTCAGATGATCGCGGTCGAGGGATTGAGGCGCTACGGCTTCAACGACGATGCCGAGCGGATTTCCTTGGAGTTTTTGTCCCTGGTGCGCCGCGAATACGAACGGCAGGGCTTTATTGTTGAGAAATACGACGTGGTAAACGGTGGGTCGAACGTCGCCGCGCAGATCCACTTTGGCTACAGCGCCAATCAAGCCGGTTTTGGCTGGACGAATGCGGTGTTTACCCGTCTTTTTGATGAATTGACGCCCGAAGATCAGCAGAAAATGAGACGATAGTAGTACAAAATAGGGAGTTTAGTGGGTAAGCTGGTCGCACTTCTTTTTGTTCTAGGCAGCGTATGCCTGTTATCGGCTGAGGAGCCGTATTCGGCGCCGGGCAACGCCATGTCTGAAACCGGCAAGCTGATTCCGCCAACGGCCTATCCAAGCGCTTCCTATTGTGGCCGCTGCCATCCCCAGGCATTCGAGCAGTGGCGTCAGTCGCTGCACTCCAATTCCTTCCGGACCCCGTTCTACCGCACGAGCGTCAATATCCTTGCAAGAACCAAAGGCATTGAGCTCACGCGGCACTGCGACAGCTGCCACAATCCCATCGGTGTCCTGAGCGGGGCCTTAACCAAAGATGCGCATGTGGACCGCAGCTTCGACAGCGACGGCCTCACTTGCACGACCTGTCACTCCATCCAGAAGCTGCAACCGCTGCGCGGCAACGGCGGCTACGTGATGGGCATCCCCGCTGTCATGACTGATGAGCAGGGCAATCGAATCCCGGGAGAAGTGCCGGACTCGGAAATCAAGGCCCACCCCGAGCGGCATGCCAAAGCCGTAATGAAGGATTTCTATCGCTCGGCTGAGTTCTGCTCAGCCTGCCACAAAGCAAATCTTCCCAACGGCCTGAATGACTATAAGTGGATTCGCGCATTTACGACTTATGATGACTGGCAGAATTCGAAGTTCTCGACGCGTAATCCGCTGACGTTTTACACGACAAGCCAGAGCACTTGCCAGGGCTGCCATATGAAGCGCGTCACTGCCAAACCAGACGAAAACGGCGCTAAGAAGGGAACCTTCGCTCAGCATCGCTGGCCGGCCGGGAACACCGCGGTTCCGTTTTATTACGGGTTCGACGAGCAGCTTGATAAGACCATCGAATTCCTCAAGTCAGGCATGTACCTGAACGTCGATCTGTTTGGGATTCAAGATGCGGCGCCCCTTGGCTCGGTTCCTGTAACGTTGAAACCAAACGAACCGGTCCAGGTCCTGGTTGTTGTTCAGAACAAGAACATCGGGCACTCGCTGGTGCCGGAAGTACGCGACTTGTATGAGGCCTGGCTTGAGTTCACCGTGAAGGATGCGAGTGGCAAAGAGATTTATCACAGTGGATTCCTCCAGCCGGACGGCTCTATCGATCCGAGCGCGCATAGCTTCACCAATCGGCCGGTGAATAGTGACGGGGAGTTCGTTGACAATCACAAGGTTTGGACCATTCACTCGGTGGCCTACGACAACACGGTGCCGGCCGGCCGGTCCGTTCTTGTGCGCTACGAATTTCGTGTTCCGGAGCACGTCACGGGAGCGCTCAGCATGACTGCCCGAGTCAATTATAGGCACTTCCGCCAGAGTTACTTGAACAATGTTCTCGGCAAGGATCATCCCGCTTACCCCGTCGTCGAACTGGCGACCCGGACGCGCAGCTTCATGCTGGGGAAGAACGCTCCGACCGTGACGGATCCCGACGACAATCCGGAGTGGATGCGCTGGAACAATGTCGGCATCGGGTATCTCGATCAGGCGCAGTATTCGGAGGCGATGCATGCGTTCGGCGAAGTCGTGAAGGTGCGCCCCGATTACGCCGACGGATATATCAATCTGGCTGTAACTGATATCGCCTGGGAGAAGTATCACGAGGCTCGGCCGGCGCTTGAAAAGGCATTGCAACTTACTCCCAACAGTGCCCGTGCTCTTTACTACCTGGCCTTAGTCGAACGCAGGGAAGGGAACTGCGACTTAGAGATCGCCGATCTGGAAAATGTCGTCAAGCAATATCCCGAATCTCGCGATGCGCGGCGGGAACTCGGCATTTCCTATTACCAGCAGCACCGTTATCAAGACGCCCAGCAGCAGTTCGAAGCTCTGCAGGTGATCGATCCCGACGATCTGGCGGCGCATTACAATCTGGCGGTTCTTTATCGCCGTCTGGGCAAGAAGAAAGAAGCTGCGGAACAGTCCGCTTTCTTTGCCACTAAGCAAGTGGATCCCGGCGCACCCACTTACTCGCTTGGCTTCTTGAGTCAGCACCCTGAGATGAGAATCGAGAGTTCGCCCTGGCATGTGCACTCTAACGTACCGGGCGCGAGTCAAGATATCAAGTGAACCGATCACGCCGCCGCATTCTGAAATCTCTGAGCCGAAGCGCTCTGGTGCTTCCCTTTGCGGACGTGCTCGCTCTAGCTGGGCAGCAATTGCCGGGACCCATTGAGCGCAGTTATGACGCCAAGCCGATGCCACCGCCGAAAGGGCCGAAGTCACCGCTGGAGGGTACGCCGCTCGGAGTGAGCTTCGTCGATGTCGTCAAGGAGTCGGGACTTGCCACCAAGACAATCTACGGCGGCGAGCACAAGAACAAGTATCTGCTCGAAACCACTGGCTGCGGTCTGGCCTTTTATGATTACGACAATGATGGCTGGCTCGACGTATTCCTGGTAAATGGCTGGCGTTTGGAAGGTTTTCCATCAGGCCAGGAGCCGCGCTGTCATCTATTCAAGAACAATCGGGACGGCTCCTTCACGGACGTCACCAAAGGTTCAGGCCTGGAGCATCGAACCGGCTGGGGACAGGCTTGTTGCGTCGGGGATTACAACAATGACGGACAGGATGATCTGTTCGTGACGTACTACGGGCAGAACGCGCTCTACCGCAACAATGGGAATGGCACGTTCACCGACGTTACGGAGCAAGCGGGGCTGACGCAGCCTGGGCCGAAGATTCGCTGGAATACCGGCTGCACCTTCGTTGACTATGATCGTGACGGCCGCCTCGACCTGTTTGTCGCCAACTACGTGGACATGGACTTGAAAACGGCTCCGCCGCCCGAGGCCGGTCCGTGTACTTATAAAGGCGTTCTCGTTGCTTGTGGTCCGCCCGGGCTGCGCGGCGGAAAGAACATCCTGTATCACAACAATGGAGACGGTACTTTCACGGACGTCAGCGCGAAGGCAGGCATTCTCAATACAGCCGGCACGTACGGTCTGAGCGTCGCGGCTTCAGACCTCGACAACGACGGCTGGCCCGACATCTACGTTGCTAACGACTCCAGCACGGCTACCTTGTATCAGAACCAGAAGGATGGCACGTTTAAAGACATCGCCATCGAATCGGGCGCCGCACTTTCGCCGGAAGGGAAACCGCAAGCCGGGATGGGCGTTTCGATCGGCGACTACAATCGCGACGGAAATCTCGACGTCGTCAAGACCAACTTCGCCGGAGATACGGATTCGCTCTACACCAATCTCGGAGATGGTTCCTTTGAAGATCGCACCTACCCGAGCGGCATCGCTGTGAACACGCGCCTGCTGGGCTGGGGCGTTGGCTTCTTCGATATGGACAATGACGGCTGGCTGGATATTTTGATGTCGAATGGTCACGTTTATCCGGAGGTT
>CBAAAA010000256.1:0-7089 GCA_964658695.1 uncultured Solirubrobacteraceae bacterium
GTCATCATGGCGGGGCAGACGGGATCGTCCGGTCACCTGACCATCCACAAAGACTCGATTGTCTGGGCGCAATCCGGTGTTGGTCACGACGTGCCGGCGGGAAGCATTGTGTCCGGTTCGCCCGCTTTCGACTCGCGTACCTGGCTGCGGGCATCGGCCACGTTCTCCCGGTTGCCTGAGATGCTGCGCACCATACGCGCGTTGGAACGCCGGGTGGCGGAGCTGGAGAAACGCTGAAATTTCGCCGGAATATCACGGTTCTAGACTGATGCTTCGCGGACTTGTTCCTTCAGGAGTTCCACTGCTTGTGAGAAATAGGGCAGCCGTCGCCACCATTCACGGTTGCCGATGATATAGAGCCGCCGCTTGGCTCTGCTGACAGCCACATTGAGCAAGTTGGGAGGTTCCGATGCCCACTCTCTTGCTCCCTCGGCAAGCGGGTCGCTCCCAAGAACCAAAACCACCACGTCTGCCTCAGCGCCTTGCGCCACGTGTATTGTGCCGGCCCGCCTGATGCCGAACTTCCTTGCGATGGCGCGCAGCTTCACAGACACTGCCCGAAACGGCGTGATCAGCAGGATGGATTCCCGCCGCACTCCACTGGCACTGCGTTAGGACGCATAAAACTTCTAACCGGGTCAGGCACCCCGTCGACCCGGTCTGCAACTCAAAATTCACCGGATTGCACTTGGTCTGCCATGCGGGTCGGAGATCCTGAAATAAACAAACTTGACGTATCCAATGTGTTCCGCTAATCTCGATAGAGATAGGGTAGTTTAATGCTCCTTCGTTCCTTCCGGACTGTAACGACTAGTTCTTATCCGCCGCACCGATGTTGTCGTTGCTGCTAGGCTCTCGTCCCTCCTCACCGAATCAGATTTAAGGAAAAGGATTACTTGAATGACTGCAGTTGCTGCAATAAATGGATCGCTCGTGGTGTCTCCCCGCCGGCTTTCCGAGCTTGAAGTCAGTAAAGAAATCAGCCGCATCACCTGTTCCGGACATGATGTGACTTCGGCAATTGAAAACAGTTGCCGGCTTGCTTTGCGAGTGAACGGGGTGAAACGCCTACAGATTAAGTATGCCGAGCCCATCGCTGAAGGCGGCTCTGAGCCGATCGTTTGGGGAGCGTCCTGTGAAGAGGCGGTGGCGTCGGCAGTAGCGATTATTTCGGCGGGCAAGCAGATCTGGGGTGAACTGCGCCTGTATTTTGACCCGCATTCATCGGCCCTCGAAAGTCCGCTTCGATTTGCAAAGTTTCTGGCCCAGCAGATTGGCCTGCAGTTAAGCCGCTGGTCGCTCAATGTGGAAGCCGATGAACTTCGGGATCAAATCGAGCGCCTTCGGAAACTGGTTGAGAAGAGGAAGGCGATCCAGCGCGCGCGTGCAATCATTGCGAATACACGTCAGATTAACGATACAGAGGCACTGTTGTTGATGCGGAAATACAGCCGCGAGTCAGGACGATCGCTGCACGAGGTATCGGAAGCGCTGATCTTTGGCGACGCGCAGCGTTGGACCGGCAGCCGGTATGCCGAACGAAAGCGCCCGCAGCGGGTGTTCGCTCAAGAAGTCGCGACGGGCAGCAGCTATTGATGATTCGGGCGCTGCAGCCACTTCACAGACTCTGGTTGCTGTTGTTCGCAGCGCATGGTCTCGGAGACTCCGGCGACCATATCGGCGCAGGAGTTGGTAATGCCGCCGCGCAGCGCCGCTTCCTCGCTCTTCCCACTGACGGTCTTACAGATGGTTCGCCCTTGAAACGCCATGCAGACCTCCACTCGATAGCGTGGGCCGCTTAGCGTTGAATAAAGAATGAGGGCCAGGAAACCAATGACCAGCACGGCGATAATCAGACCGATGCGATTCAAATCGGAGTCTCGATGAAGAAATTGCCCATCTGGCGAAACTTGTTGTAGCGCTGTTCGACCAGCTGCTCGGGTGAGAGTGGCTTCAACTCGGACAGAGCTTGACGCAGGACGAGACGTGTTTCCTGCATGACGGCTTCATGATTGAGGTGGGCTCCGCCGGGAGGCTCAGGAATGATTCCGTCAATGACTTTCATGGCCAGCAGATCCCCTGCCGTCATACGAAGCGCGGCTGCCGCCTCGGGTGCTTTTCCGGAATCGCGGTAGATAATCGCCGCACAGCTCTCTGGTGAGATGACGCTGTAGTATGCGTTCTCCAGCATGTACACCAGGTTTGCGACGCCAATCCCAAGGGCTCCGCCGCTGCCACCTTCCCCAATCACGATACTGATGACCGGAGTGCCGAGCCGCGACATGCCGCGCAGCGCAAACGCAATCGCTTCGGCCTGCCCGCGTTCTTCGGCATCGATGCCTGGGTAGGCGCCGGGTGTGTCAATCAGAGTAATGATCGGCCGCCGGAACTTCGCGGCGAGCTCCATCAGGCGCATCGATTTGCGATATCCCTCCGGCTTCGGCATCCCGAAGTTGCGGAGCAATTTTTCTTTGGTCCCGCGCCCTTTCTGCTGGCCGATGATCATGACAGGATCGCCATCGAAGAACGCCATTCCCCCGATGATCGATTTGTCGTCGCCAAAGAAGCGATCCCCATGCAGCTCTTCGAATCCGGCGAAGAGAGTATTGATGTAGTCGATCGAGTGGGGGCGCTTTGGATGCCGCGCCAGCAGCACCCGTTCCCAACTGGGATTGGATTCAGAGAAGCGATGATCTTCAGGGTCTGCCGGAACGTCCGGTTCTTCATCCGCCATGCTTAGCTAACCAGAACTTCCAGCGATTCCGGGCCGCATATCTTTTCGAGTTCGGCTTTGAATTCGCGATCCGGGCGCACCTTTGCGGTCAGATCCATGACGACCGAGAAATCTTTGGCTTTGTCCAGGCGGAGACGAACTTCCGTTGCGCCACTCTTTCGTGAAAACAATTCATTCAACGCGTCGGCTTTCTGAGAAGAATTTTCGTCCTTCAGCCAGATCCGAATGGAAATGACCGAGGGAAGATTCACCCTGGCATCTTCCAGAAAGACCATCTCCTGGATAGAAAGTTTCGGAGGACCACCTTCTTCCGGGAGCACCACGGCACGCACGAGTACGGCGGCGTCTTCCTTGATGGCGGGTAGAAGCTCCTCATATCGATTCGCGAAGACCATGGCATCCGCCGTGCCCCGTTTGTCGTCGATCTTTAAAGCCGCCCAGTACTTTCCATCCCGGTTTGTCTTACGAACTATGTTGGTCAGGATGCCGCAGAGCGCCACTGGCGTATTTCTTTCGAGAGTATCGAGCTTATCTGTGTAGTGCGTCGCCAGGTCCGAGACCTTCTCCTTGTGACGGTCGAGCGGATGGCCGGAAACATAGATGCCCAGCACTTCTTTCTCACCGGCCAATTTCTGTTCCATGGTCCAGTCCTGTAGATTGGCCCTGGGGTGCTCCACTTTCTGCTCGCCTTCCAACATACCGAAGAGGCCGTGCTGGCCCCTTTCGCGATCTCTGGATGCGCGCAACCCGGATTCGATTGCGCGGTCCAGAGCCTCGGTCAGTTGGGCGCGATTGGCGCCGGTGGAATCGAATGCTCCCGCTTTGACAAGACTTTCAATGACCCGCCGATTTACGTTCCCCAGATTCACCCGCTCGCAGAAGTTATAGATGGATTCAAACGTACCTTCCTTCTCGCGCGCCAGGACTATGGCCTCGACGGCTCCGTGTCCAACGTTCTTCACTGCGCCAAGGCCGAACCGGATTGACTTGCCAGCAGGAGTAAAGTGCAGGTCGCTCTGATTTACATCGGGCGGCAGTACCTGAATGCCCATTTCGCAACATTCATTGATGTACTTCACGGTTTTGTCCATGTTGCCCGACTCGGAGGTGAGCAGCGCAGACATGAACTCCACTGAGTAATGGGACTTTAAGTAAGCGGTCACATAAGCCAGATAGGCGTAGGCCGCGGAATGCGATTTATTGAAGCCGTAGCCCGCAAACTGCTCCATCAGGTCGAAGATTTTAGCGATCTTCTTCGGCGGGAACCCGCGCTCCGTCGCGCCCGTGATGAACCGTTCGCGCTGCTTCGCCATCTCGCTGGCGCTTTTCTTACCCATCGCACGGCGCAGAATGTCTGCGTCGCCTAGCGAGTAACCTGCCAGCTTGTTCGAGATCTGCATGACCTGCTCCTGATAGAGGATCACGCCATAGGTCTCAGAGAGAAGCTCTTCCAGTTCGGGAAGATCGTAGATGATCGGCTTGCGGCCGTGCTTGCGATCAATGAAATCCGGAATCATACCGCCCTGGATCGGGCCTGGACGGTAGAGCGCGTTCAGTGCGCAAAGATCCTCAATGCGATTGGGCTGGTAGCGGCGCAGAATGTCCTGCATCCCCGCGGATTCAAACTGAAAGACGCCACTCGTCAATCCATTGCTGAATATCTTCCGATAGGTCTCGGCGTCATCCAGCGGAAGATCTTCGATGACGACCTTCTCGTGGCAGTATTTCTCGATCAGCTTGAGCGCGTCGTCGATAATCGTCAGGGTCGTCAGTCCAAGGAAGTCCATCTTAAGAAGTCCGAGCTTCTCGAGACCGAGCATGTCGTACTGCGTGACGATTTCCTGTTTGTTGGTGATGTAAAGCGGAACCAGTTCCCTGAGTGGAACGGAGGAGATCACGACTCCGGCGGCGTGCACACCGGAATTCCGCGCCACGCCTTCCAGCTTCATGCTGACGTCGAGGACCTCTTTGACACGTGGTTCCCGGGCGGCGACGGCCTTTAATTCAGGGTCCTCAATGGCCTGTTCCAGCTTGATGTTGAGCGTCTTCGGAACCAGCTTCGAAATGCGATCCACTTCGGCGAAGCTCATGTCGAGCACGCGGCCGACGTCCTTGATTGCCGCCTTTGCGGCGAGCGTGCCGAAGGTGATGATCTGCGAAACCTGTTCGCGGCCGTACTTCTCCGTGACGTACTGAATCACTTCGCCACGGCGGTTGGTACAGAAATCGATATCGATATCCGGCATGCTGATACGCTCCGGATTGAGAAAGCGCTCGAACAGCAATCCGTATTCGAGCGGGTCAACATCAGTGATCTCCATGGCGTACCCGACCAGGCTTCCGGCGGCAGACCCACGTCCCGGCCCCACCGGGATGCCCTTCTGCTTTGAGAAACGAATGAAGTCCCAGACGATCAGGAAGTATCCGGAAAACTTCATCTGCTGGATCATGCGGATTTCGCGCTCCAACCGCTCCACGTAATCGGGCAGGTCGAACTTCAAACGCCCCGCCTTGCGCAGCGCCTCAAGCCGCGGCCGTCGCTTCTCGAAACCCTCGCGTGCGACATAGGCGAAATAGGTATCGGCAGTCTGACCTTCCGGAACATCGAAGCGTGGAAACGGGTCCTTGACTTTTTCCAGCTTCACGTGGCAACGCTGGGCGATGTCCCACGTCCGATCGAGAGCGTGCTCGACTTCCCCAAACAAGGCCATCATCTCTGCCCGCGTTTTTATATAGAAGTCGGGGGTTGTGAAACGCATGCGGTTCGGGTCAGACATGGTCTTCCCGGTCTGGATACAGAGCAGGATTTCATGCGCGCGGACGTCGTCATGCGTCAGGTAATGGGCGTCGTTAGTCACCACCAGCGGGATGTCTGTCTCGGCAGACATGCGGTTCACTTGCGGCAGCAGCTTCTTATCCTGGTCCAGCCCGTGGTCTTGCAATTCCAGGAAGAAATTGTTCTTCCCGAAGAGGTCCACGTACTCATTCGCGAGGCGGCGCGCATCTTCGTACCGATCGGCGAGAATGGTCTCATTGACGTCCCCGCGCAGGCAGGCGCTCATGGCGATCAAGCCTTTTGAGTGAGCGGCCAGCAGGTCCTTATCAATACGCGGCTTGTAATAGAAGCCGTCCAGGTATCCAGTGGACACCAGTTGGATGAGATTCTTGTATCCTTCCTGGTTTTCGCAGAGCAAGACCAGGTGGTTATAGCGATCAGTATCCGACTTGGTTTTGTGCCCCTGCTGAGACACGTAAACCTCACAGCCGATGATCGGGTGGACGCCGTGCGCCGCACCTTCGTTATAGAATTCGACCGCGCCAAACAGGTTGCCGTGGTCGGTCATGGCGATCGCCGGCATCTGTTGCCGTTGCGCGATTCCCATTAATTTCTTTATGTCGCAGGCGCCATCGAGGAGTGAGTAATCGGTATGACAGTGTAAGTGAACGAACGGGCGTTCCGGCATTTCGTGGTTCTTTCTAGTTTAGCGGGACTCCTCTCTGTCGTACTGCCCGAGGATCCAATCGGTTCTCCAATCCGTGGAGTACCGGTGATTCAGCCGTCATCAGATATTAATGCCGCTGTAACAGTCCTTCGGTAACTTTGGAAAGGTCCCGCGGTAAATCCTGCTTTTCTATCGGTGTACCTGACCAAATCCAAGCAAACAAGGGAGTTTATGAGAGCAAAGAAGACTTTGACAATGCTCTGCCTCTCTGTCCTGTCGGTGCCAGTCTGGGCCCAGAGCCCTAACGGTGGAGTACCAGCCGCAACTGATGCAACGACACAGCAGACTGGCAATGCAGACGAACTCAAAGCGCTTCGTGACAGAATTACGAAGCAAGAAGAAGAGATCAAGCAATTGCAGGAGTCTGTCAACGAGCAGAAAACCATGCTCGAAAAGGCGATTCAAAGTTCCGCTCCCGCAACCCCTGTGACTGCGGCAGCACTAGCTCCCGCGACAGGAACCGTGCAGGGACCGGCAAAGATCGTTCCGGTGATCAACATTCCGAGTAAGAACGTCGCAAACAATCGTTACCGTCAGCAGCCCGAGGTTGCCCCGGCCTCGCCGTTGTCGATAAGCATCGGTAACTCGACGTTCACGCCTCTCGGTTTTGTGGATGCCACTTATTTCGTTCGTAGCACGGCTATCGGAAGTGGCATCGGGACTAATTACGGGAGCGCTCCTTTCAATAACGTTGCGAATGGCCATCTTTCTGAGAACAACTTCAGCGCGCAGAACTCGCGAGTTGGCTTCCGGGTTGATTCTTCGTTTGAGGGCTGGAAGGTTCTCGGTTACCTTGAAGCTGACTTCCTGTTCAACAACAACGCGAATGGATTTCAGATCACCAGCAACTAG
>CBAAAA010000257.1:0-7066 GCA_964658695.1 uncultured Solirubrobacteraceae bacterium
CGGCCAGAAACATGCGGCCATGAAAAGAAGAATGCGGGAGTCGCGGCGGTCAGGTCGAGGTGAAGCACATTCCAGATGTGCACATAAGGCACACCGAGCCGCATCGCAGCGAGTTCGAGAAAGAAGTACACGGTGTCGAGGACAACCGCCTGGATGTCAAGATCCACCAGCTTCTCGGGCAGATGCTCCAAGGCCGCTTCGGTCAGCCCGGGCATCAAACGGCGGGCGGAATATCGAACCACATCCAGGCCATGCAGTTTCGAAACACCCTCCCACTGCTTTGCTATGGAACCAATCGGATATTCTTCTTCACAAAAAGGTTCGAAGCTCAAGCCGGCAGCAAGAGCCGAGCGCTCAACATCCGGAACGCCGATAAAGACTACCTCATGTCCGCGTGCTTGCAGCTTTCGTGCAAGCGCCGTCATAGGATTCAAATGGCCCGACAGGGGCATACTGACCAAACCAATCTTCATTGCTGATCTCTCATTTCTGCGCACTTACTCCTCGTGACACAGCGGTGACTGTTGGCGCCTTCTCGGCTTCGCACCGGTTATCAGGAGCGTGCTGGTAGATAAGACCCGCCGCTTCCGTGTTTATTCCAGTTACCCAAAGGGGCTGGATCCGGGAAGTTCCCATAGTTCGGAGCAGATCATTTGCGTACCCGTCAGACTGCAGCGCCGCAGGAGGAAGCCTTCCGCCGATAGTGTGGAATGATATTGCGGTAACTGTCGGGTACTGAGTTGAGTTGTAATGCGAAAGAACCAGTACATTAATGCCAGCCAGCAGCGGGCGTACCATTTACGCCAGCCGCGCGCGGGCTGCTGAAACTCGGCAATCAGCCATTTTGCACCCGGCTTGCAAAGGCCTCGAACCGAAGAGATGATCTGGTTGCTGTCCGCATCTGAAAAGCAATCGAGAAAGAAGTGACTGACTACCAGGTCGTAGGCATGCTGGCCCTTGAAACCCAGCCGGGCGTCGCGTCGGTGAAATCGGACCCGATCAGGAAAAGGAATGTTCGCGTCTCGCAGTCGACGCTGTGCCACCTCGATCATTTTGGCGCTTTTTTCCACGCAGTCGATCTCGACGTTGTGGTTACGGGTGGCTAGTTCCGATACAAACCGGCCGTCGCCCTCGCCCAGCAGCAGCGCCCGTTTCGTATCGAGTGCTTCATCGAGGAAGAGAAAGCGTTGTCTCTCGAGCTGCCGCGCGAAGGCCAGATATTCCAACGAACTGTAGATACGGGCGAGCGGATCGCAGTTCAATCAATGCAGCCCCAGCAGCAACAGCGGACTGAGCAGCGGAGCGTCGGCAAGAACGCGCAGCAGACTGATCGGCAAGCGCTCGCTTTCCGCGTTCAGCCACACGAACGCAACGGCACTGATGATGATGGCCGCAAACACGGTATGCGCTTTTGTTGTAATCAACAGAACGAAGCCGGCGACCGCAACCAGAGTGGCAAGAAGTGAGAGATGCTCCACTAACTTCAATGTGACTCCCTGCGGGCGAATGGAGGAGCGCGCTCCAAGTCTCCTCCACTCCCAGGCATCGATGGCAGAGCAATTCAGAAAGCAAAGGATGGCGAACAAAGTTACTGGCGCAAGTAAGTGCCGCGAGTTCTGCAAACGCGACCATGGCGCTAGCGCGGACCCGACAGCAAAGACCGTTCCCACCGCCAGCTCCTTTGGCAAAAGGCGCGCGATGGACCGGGGAAGCGTGTGTACGGCAACGAAGTAGAGCAGCACGAATCCGCTCAGTATCAGACCGTTCCGTACCAGCGTTGGATTGAGTCTGCCTGCAACCGAGGAGAGCCCGGCAAACGATAGCACGACCGCAAGCCAGAGTCCCGCCATGTGCCGGCGATGGAAGCGGTGGCGGTCAGTGTTTGTGGCCGCCGTTTCCGCATGGCGGACATCCAGCAAGCGGTCGCTGACGTAGATGATCCAAACCGTCGCCGCAAGTGCGACCACCGAGAGCAGGGGCAGAGGTGTTTGAAAGCAATGGGCAAACCACAACTGCCACGCCACTGCGACTAGCGGCGCATCCAGGCTTAACAGATTGAACCAGAGCCACGGCCTGACCCGCGCAAGGGTAGTAGGAGCGACATCGTCACTGAGCAGTACAGCCAATCCTTGCGCCTATTCCGAGGTTAGCAACCGCATGGATGCTCGTTCAAAATGAGCGGCTCGTTTACCATGCGATGCTCGTTTACAATGAAAGAGTTCGACGGTCATGCGAAAGTAATTGCAAGCGCACGATTGCAGGCGGGTGTGGCCTAGTGGTCGGGCTGTAGCCTTCCAAGCTACCCACACGGGTTCGATTCCCGTCACCCGCTCCAAATGTATGCAGTGTTTCTCAGAAGCGTGCATCCCACCAACGCTTGACCTCTCTCATGGGATGACATGATCTTGTTTGGGGTAGATTCGTTTTTTGCCTGCTACCCGGACCGACAGAAAACAGGAGATATTCTCATCGAGATCGCCAGTTGGAACGTTAATTCAATCCGAGCGCGGATTCAACAGGTTCAATCCTGGTTGGAAGACCGTAAGCCGGATGTACTGTTGCTGCAGGAGCTGAAAGGCGCCGAATTTCCGGCCGAAGTTTTTCAGACGTTGGGATATAGCAGCGTAGCCGTGACACAAAAGGCGTACAATGGCGTCGCGGTGCTCTCGCGCCATCCCATCGAAACAATCAGCACAACTCTCGCCGGCGATGAGACGGACAGCCACGCGCGTTACCTGGAGGTGATAGTCGAAGGCATCCGCATGGTCAACATCTATCTGCCAAACGGCAATCCGGTAGGGACCGAAAAGTTTGCTTATAAATTGACGTGGATGGATCGCCTTGACACTCAAATGGCTATCTGGCGGAATAGCGAAGTTCCCACGCTTATAGGCGGGGATTTCAATGTGATTCCAGAGGACATCGACTGCCACAAGCCGGCTTCCTGGGCGCATGATGCTTTGTTTCAACCGGAGCCGCGCGAGCGATACCGCGCGCTGCTCGCGCTTGGTTATACCGATGCCTTCCGATCCCTCCATCCGGACGAAAAGGGTCAGTTTACTTTTTGGGATTACTTCCGAAAGGCTTTCGAGACCAACCGCGGAATTCGGATCGATCATTTCCTGCTCTCGCCTTCGCTGGCGGCACGGCTCGAGGCATGCGACATCGACAAGCGGCCGCGGGCACAGCCGTCGCCTTCTGATCACACGCCCATTGTTGTGCGATTGCGGTAGCAGCGCTTATCGATAACATCTATCCGCTCCGCCACTACATCGGCCCGGAACTTACAGGCGCCGGAAGCCGCCAGTCGGCCCAGTGCACGTTGCGCATATCGCCTACTCGCTCAAACGAGCGATGCATAGCAAAGGACATCGAAAGTGAATGCGGCGTGTGACCTTTCTTCACCAGCTCCAGATATTCGAGGAGTTGAGGACGATAGTCCGGATGGGCGCAGTTATTGATCAGCAGGTGTGCGCGTTCCTGTGGATCGCGACCGCGCAGATCGGCGATTCCCTGTTCCGTTACCACCACCTGGACCGAATGCTCACTGTGGTCGGTGTGCGAGACCAGCGGCACAATCGTAGAAATGTTGCCGCCTTTTTGAATCGACGGACAACTGAAGATGGAGAGGTAGGCATTGCGGGTGAAGTCTCCCGAACCGCCGATCCCGTTCATGATCTTGCGTCCCAGCACGTGCGTGGAGTTCACATTTCCGAAGAGATCTATTTCGATGGCAGTGTTCATCGAGATCACACCCAGCCTGCGCACTAATTCCGGATGATTCGAAATCTCCTGCGGCCGCAGAATGATGCGTGTTCTGAAGAAGTCCAGGTTCTGTGTGAAGTGGCGCGAGACTTCTGGGCTGAGCGTGAGGGCGCAAGTGGAGGCGAAGCGGCAGCGCTCCGATTCCAGCAATGAGATGACCGAGTCCTGGAGAACTTCTGTGTACATCTCGAACGAAGGCATCTCGGGATTCTCGCCCAGCGCCGACATCACGGAGTTCGCAATATCTCCGACGCCTGACTGCAGCGGCAGGCAGCCTTTTGGTATTCGTCCGGAGTGCATTTCCGACACCAAAAAATTGGAGACGTTCCATCCAATCCGGTCGGTGACTTCGTTTCTGTCGCCAAAGCCCTCGCACTCATCGTAGAGGTCTGTGGTCACCATTCCGGCAATCTTCGAAGGCGGCACCACCACGATAGGCGACCCGATCCGGTCACGCGCTGAATAGAGATGTATCTCGCGCCGGGTGGGTGGATCTTCCGGCTCAAAGATGTCATGCATGCCAAGCAGGGCAGGCGAATGCTTCAAGTTCAGCTCAATCAGGATGCGGTCCGCGCAGTGGAGAAAGGTGGGGCTGGCGCCCACTGAAGTACTCAACACGATGCCGCCACCCGCAGTCACATCGCAGGCTTCCACAACCGCCCAGTCGATGGGTCCTAAAGTGCCATAACGAACCATCTGGGGCAACATGGACAAGTGCATGTCCACAAAGCGCACCAAACCAGCGTTGATCTGTGCGCGAAGGCCTGGGTCGGATTGATACGGAGCGCGAAACCGGATTGCCTTCGCTTTGGCAAGAGCGCCGTCCAGAGACCTGCCAGTCGACGCTCCGCTCAGCACGCCGATCTGAAAAGGACGGCCCGCTTCGTGTTCACGCTCGGCACGGGCGGCGAGTGCAAGCGGTATGGCTTTTGCCGAGCCCGCTGGTGTGAAGCCGCTGAAGCCAATGTTCTGGCCATTCTGAATCAGCGCGGCCGCTTCATCGGCGGTCAAAATCGGAAATGGATGTCCCATGCGTCAGGGCTCCTTTTGAGTAAAACTGGAGAGCAATGTGTGAGCAGCCGCAAAAGGTGTGAGCTCATTGCGGCGCACCGCATCTTCAAGCATCGGCGACTGCGTCGCGACCGCTGGGTGTTTGCGGAAGAGCTCCTGCAATCCGTCAGCAATGAGTTCGCGCATCCAGTCAAGCGCCTGTTCTTTGCGCCGCTCCGTCAGATGCCCGTTGGCCTCCAGCAGCGCGCGATGCTGCAAAATCGTCTCCCAGATCTGCGGAATCCCTTTACCCGTGAGAGAGGAAACGGTAGAAACGCATGGCGTCCAACCATCGAAGCTGGCGGGGAACAATCGCAAGGCGCCTGAATAAGCGATGCGTGCCGCTTCGGTCTTCGCCTCGTTTCCGCCGTCCGCTTTGTTAATCGCTATCGCATCAACCATCTCCAGAATGCCTCGCTTGATGCCCTGCAGTTCATCACCAGCTCCAGCCAGCATGATCAGCAGGAAGAAATCAGTCATCGAACGAACCGCCGTTTCAGACTGCCCTACCCCGACCGTCTCGACAAATACATTTTCGTAGCCCGCCGCTTCGCACAACAGAATCGTTTCGCGGGTGCGGCGCGAAACTCCGCCGAGATGACCGCGGGCGGGCGAAGGTCGAATGAAGGCGTTCGGATGGATCGCAAGGCGTTCCATCCGGGTCTTGTCGCCCAGGATGCTGCCGCCCGAAATGGGACTGGACGGGTCAACGCTGAGCACGGCGAGTTTCTGGCCGCACTCTTCGACCAGATACATACCAAGCCGGTCAATGAACGTGCTCTTCCCTGCCCCAGGCACACCGGTGATGCCCACCCGGCGTGACTTTCCAGTAGCGGTCCCGGCATGCCGAAGGATTCCGGCGAGTATCCCGGCGGCGAGCTCCGCATCTGCCGGAAGAACGCTTTCGATGACAGTGATTGCCCGGGCCAGCGACACCCGGTCCCCGCTCAGGACCCCGTCGAGATATTGCTGAAGCGAGAGCCGTCCACGGCGGGTTCTAGGAAGCGTTTGCGCCACTCAACTGATCCGTCAATGCAGTTAGAATCTGTTGCGCACAGACCGGGATCACAGTGCCCGGGCCGAATACCCCCGCCACACCCGCCGCATACAACGCGTCGTAATCCTGCTGGGGAATGACGCCGCCGACGTACACCAGAATGTCACCGCGGCCGAAAGTACGGAGCTCGTGGATCACCTCCGGGACGAGCGTATTGTGTCCACCCGCAAGCGTCGAGACGCCGAGAATATGTACGTCGTTCTCCACCGCCATCTGGGCCACTTCACGCGGAGTTTGAAACAGCGGTCCCACATCGACGTCGAATCCGACATCGGCGAACGCTGTGGCAATCACCTTGGCTCCCCGGTCGTGACCATCCTGCCCCATCTTAGCCACCAGAATCCTGGGACGGCGGCCTTCGACCTTTTCAAACTCCGCCGCCAGAGCACGCGCCTTTTGAAACTCTGGGTTGTCTTTGCTTTCGGCGGAGTACACACCGGAAATGGTACGACTCACCGCCTTGTATCTGCCGAATATCTTTTCGAGGGCACTTGAGATCTCGCCTAACGTGGCCCGGCGGCGCGCCGCGTCCACAGCAAGCTCAAGCAAATTGCCGTCATTATTTGCCGCCGCCTGGGTGAGCGCCTGCAGCGCTTCATCCACTGCCTTTTGATCCCGGGACGCACGGACTTCAGCGAGACGCCGCAGCTGCTTTTCGCGTACTGCCTGATTGTCAATTTGCAGAACGGCCAGCGTCTCTTCTCGCTCCACCCGGTGCTTGTTGACGCCGACAATCACTTCGCGTCCGGAGTCGATGCGCGCCTGCCGCCGGGCCGAGGCTTCCTCAATGCGCATCTTGGGCAGACCGGTCTCGATGGCCTTTGTCATTCCACCCAGGGTCTCGACCTCCTGCAGGTGGTGCCAGGCGCGATGCATCAGTTGATGCGTGAGGCTTTCGACATAGAAGCTGCCTGCCCAGGGGTCAACCACTCTAGTGATGCCGGTTTCTTCCTGAAGATAAATCTGCGTGTTGCGGGCAATGCGAGCGGAAAAATCCGTCGGCAGCGCCATCGCTTCGTCGAGCGCATTCGTGTGTAGCGACTGCGTATGTCCCAGCACGGCAGCCAACGCTTCGATGCAGGTGCGCGAGACGTTGTTGAAGGGATCCTGCGCGGTAAGGCTCCAACCCGAAGTTTGTGAGTGCGTTCGCAACGCCAGGGATTTCGGGTTCTTGGGATGAAATCCTTTGATCAG
>CBAAAA010000258.1:0-7047 GCA_964658695.1 uncultured Solirubrobacteraceae bacterium
ATCTCGTGGTTCGCGACGGTGATGGTGAAGTACTGGAACTCGGCTGCGGCGCCGGGCGCCTCCTGCGCTACTACCATGCGAAGGGCACAAGAATTGTTGGAGTAGACAATGTCGCGGCTGCCATAACAAAGCTACAAGCGTGCGACCCTAAGCTGAAGGTCTTCCATGCGGACGCTCGCACCCTGCCATTCGAGACCGGACGGTTCACAACGGTTCTTTGCTTCGGCGTTTACCACAGCCTTGAGGATGATGTAGCTGCTTCCATCAGTGAAACGTTCCGGGTGCTTCGATCTGGTGGCCGCTTGTGTGCGGAATTCCGCTCCGACAGCCTGCATAACCGGATGATCGACTACTATAAAGGGCGCGGAAGGCACAACACAGAGTTCCACAAATGGAAT
Source organism: uncultured Solirubrobacteraceae bacterium (assembly GCA_964658695.1). Taxonomy (GTDB): domain Bacteria; phylum Acidobacteriota; class Terriglobia; order Bryobacterales; family Bryobacteraceae; genus Bog-105. The sequence continues at coordinate 399 of CBAAAA010000258.1, forward strand.
TACCGGCGGCAGGAAGCCCGGGACATGCTGCGGCAAGCGGGCTTTGTTATTGAGAGCGAGTATGCGGCGCTCAATATGCCGCTGCTCTATCATGTGCCACTCTTGCGGCATCCATCGCAAAGGCGGAGCGATGAACACGCAGCCAGGATTTCCGGGTATCGCCTGCGGGGGTGGCTCCAGACCCTGCATTCTATCGGCCTGCGAGTCCTGCCCGGGTTGCTCGCCAATGAGTACATCTTTGTTTGCCGCAAACCCGGGGAAATTACCCATGCAGTTTAGAGAAGTGCTCCTGATGGAGAGGACCAATAACACTCAGACCGTCAACTTATAACCGATGTTTTCAATCCCTCTTTTCGTTGACACACTCAGTCCCTCAATGAAATCCCTGAATCGTGGGACATTTTCTTTAACGGCCAAATAGCGATAAGGCGCGGCTCTCGGCGGGTCCACGCGTAAGCGGCTCACATCAAGATTGACTGACATGACTTGGGCGATTTTGGAAAATGCTTTCAGGGGATCGATTGCGAAGTCCTCAAGCCGCAGGGCCAGCGTGGCGGCTTGCGTATAAAGCTCCGTTTCCTCAACAAACTCTGGGAAAGACAAAAAGCGGGGACCCGGCAGTCCCGCGAAAAACCCGGGATCCCCTTCGGCGAAGGATTTGAATTCCGAAAAGTTCCGCTCCAAGTCGGCACAGAGGTCGTTGGTGTTCGGGTAAACCTCCGAAATGCCAGTGATCATCCTGTCGTCCCGGATGTAGGTTCGCCACCAAATCCAATTTGTCAGCAGCGAATCGATGGGATGACGATAGACGAAAATCAAGTCCGCGAATCCAGCCCGAACGCCTGCCAATATGCGGCTGGTTACCTCTGGCGGGTACTGCAGGCGAGAAATATGCCGCATTGTGGCATGGCCAGTGTAAATCATGGAGGTCGGACCCGCATGGATGCGAATCTCATCCCTGAGATAATTTGCCCTTTCTCCAATATTGTTCACCAGTTGTTGATTGATATACCAACGCCCGGTGCCGAAGAGGCCGAGAACATAGGCGGTCCGGTCATTCCCCGCGCGCGGGATTCTCCAGCCCCAGCGAAACAATCGGAAGCGAACGTGCCATCGGACGATCCACTCTTGTTCGCGACGAGGTTTTCGCGCGAATCGGGACAGCCTGGCGGCTAGCCTGAGCAGGCTCCACTTATCGGACCGAGTCAGCGTGGCTCACTTTCCCTCATCCGTTCAGGATAGAGGACGCAGGTTTCGCCGCAGACCGCGAGACGTCATAAGCGGTGGTGAGACCTAGGCAGAGAGACCGAAGAACTCCGCGAGAACTTACTTCTACGATCATTTTTCGGGGGCCTCGCATTTGCGTCAACCAGAGGAGGTACAGTACTGATGTAAGAACCCCGAACCCTGGAAAGTCACACAATATTAATGCTACGCTCGGAATTATCATCTCGCCAAGGATCATCGCAGGGTTATCGATTTCCTTTGCAAATGTTAACTGAGATCATTTCGGGAACTTCTCTTTTCGGGATTGGCCACGACGAGTAACTTCGAGGAAGAGGTTGTTACACCGGGCCGTGTCTTCTGGATTACCGGGCTATCCGGAGCTGGCAAGACGACCCTGGGGAGGGAGTTGTGGAATCGTCTGCGCACCGGCGGCCATCAGGCGGCCTTCCTCGACGGCGACGCTCTCCGTTCGGTGATCTCGGAAGATTTTGGTCACAGCGTGGATGATCGACGACGGTCCGCCATTCGCAACGCCAAGCTCTGCCGCTTGCTGGCTGAGCAGGGCAGTGATGTTATCTGCTCGACTATCTCGCTATTCCACTCGGTGCAACGCTGGAATCGAGCGAACATTCCTGGTTACCGCGAGATCTATCTCCGGGTCCCGCTTGACGAACTTCGGCGGCGGGATAGCAAGGGCATCTATGCAACGGCTCAAACGAACGTCGTCGGCATCGACGTACCAGCGGAGATTCCCGAGGCTCCGGACCTCATCCTCGACAACTATGGGGCGCTCGACGTTGCCACTGCCGTGGACCAAATCCTGGCGGTATGCAACGGGCGGAACGGAGCGGGGGCATCGGAGCCGGCGAGTGCGATTGCTTTCAAGACAAAGGCTGAGTCTCTGGAAGCGCTGGCTCCGCTGCTGCGCTCCGGACGCGTCCTTCCACAGGTCCGATTCTCGGTTAGTGAATGGCGCTTGGACAGCGCTGGCGTGCTGGATAGACTTGCGGCTATGCCGTGGGCTTCCGATCGGGTCATCGTGCGTAGCAGCGCACGCGGGGAGGACGGCGGCGCCAGGAACTCGCAGGCCGGGCACTACGATTCAGTGCTTGGCGTAGCCGGGAACGCGGCGGTGGTGCAGGCGATCACTCAGGTGATTGGCTCGTTTGCCGATGACGAACGTGATGACGACCAGATCTTCGTCCAGCCCATGCTCGACTCTGTGGCAATGGCCGGCGTCGGCTTCTCGCGCAGCCCCAGCGGTGGTCCCTACTTCATCATCAATTACGACGACCGATCCGGGCGGACCGAACGTGTGACCTCGGGCGCAGGCCAAAATCTCGAAACATTTTATTGCCTCAAATCCCGGCCGGAGGCCTGCCCAACCTCGCTGATGCCGATCATCGCCCTCATCAGCGAACTGGAAACCCTGCTGGCGTGTGATGCGATCGACGTGGAATTCGCTGTGGGCGGCGATGGACAGCTCTACCTGCTGCAAGTTCGTCCGCTGGCCGCTGAGCGCCAGGACCAAACAGCGGACAGGAAGACATACGACGCGCTGGACAGTGTCGCGCGCAAGATTGAACTGCTCAGCCGCCCACATCCCTACCTGCATGGAGACCGCGCGATATTTGGCGTCATGCCGGACTGGAATCCCGCTGAAATTATTGGGGTGCGGCCCAAGCCTCTATCTTTGTCGCTCTATCGCGAACTCATCACCGACGCGATCTGGGCCTATCAGCGCGACAATTACGGGTACCAGAATCTACGCAGTTTTCCGCTGCTGGTCAGCTTTCACGGACTTCCTTATATAGACGTACGTGTCAGCTTCAACTCCTTCATACCGCGCGACGTGCCGGACGATCTGGCCCGGCGACTGGTGAACTACTATATTGATCGCCTTCTCTCCGAGCCGCATCTGCATGACAAGGTCGAATTTGAGATCATCTTTTCCTGCTATACCCTCGATTTATCGACGCGGATGGGCAGACTGGCCGAACACGGATTTTCTCCCGAAGATCTCGCCCAAATTTCAGGCTCCTTACGAACGCTTACCAATCGCATCATTCATGGCGACACTGCGCTGTGGCGGCACGACCGCGAGAAGATCGACCTGCTGGCCGAGCGCCTGCCGGCAATCTATAACGCTGAAATCGACAAGATCAGCCGTATTTACTGGTTGATCGAGGATTGCAAACGGTACGGCACATTGCCGTTCGCGGGCCTCGCGCGCGCAGGCTTTATAGCGGTTCAGCTACTGCAATCCTTCGTTGGAGTGGGTGTTATCAGTAGCGCGGAAGCCGCCACATTCATGACGAGCGCCGATACGGTGGGCGCCCGGATCGGGCAGGATTTCGCACAACTGCCGAAGGCAGACTTCCTGAAGCGCTACGGGCACCTGCGGCCGGGGACCTACGACATCCTTTCGCCGCGCTATGACGAGGCTCCCGACCTCTACTTCGACTGGTCTCGCGTCCGGCCGCCCGCGGCTGCGCTGCCGCGCTTCGCCCTCTCGATTGAACAGTTGCGCCGCATCGAGCAGCTACTCAGAGAACATCAGATTGAGACCGACGTTCTCAGCCTGATCGAGTTCATCAAAGCCGGCATTGAAAGCCGCGAATACGCGAAATTTGTGTTCACGCGAAGCCTGAGCGACGCGCTGTCGCTGATTAAGCAACTGGGCGCGGATCACGCGATTTCGGCAGAGGATTGCGCGTTCCTGAGCTATGACGCTATACGCGCGCTCTATAGCGAGAGCGGATCGGTGCGAGAGACTTTGCTCGAAAGTGTGGCGCGCGGGAAAGAGCGTCACGCGCTCACGCGCAATCTGGTGCTTCCGCCGATCATCGCATCACCCGATCAAGTTTTCGCATTTCATCTTCCTCCAAGCCAGCCTAATTTCATGACGCAAAGGAGTGTCACCGCGCCCATTGCCTCACTTGACGATCCACCGGAGAGCTTCGCTGGCCGGATTCTCTTCCTGCCCAGTGCGGACCCTGGCTTCGATTGGATCTTTACTCGAGATATCGGCGCATTCGTCACCCAATATGGCGGCGCTAATTCGCACATGGCAATCCGCGCCGTGGAGCTTAACATACCGGCGGTCATTGGCGCAGGTGAAGTCTTGTTTCGTCAATGGCGGACGGCGCGCAAGCTTTCTCTGGATTGCATGAACCAGAAGGTCGAGATCATCGCATGAACGCGGCCTCTGTCACCTGGTACACGTGATGCGCGCGGTGATTTTGGCTGCTGGCCGCGGCAGCCGAATGGGACAGCTGAGCGACGACCGTCCAAAATGCCTGGTCGAACTCGAAGGCAAGCCATTGCTCGAGCGCCAGGTCGCGGCTCTGCGGCGCGGCGGCATAGATGAGATTGCGGTCGTCTGCGGCTATCGCGCGGAATTGATTGATTGCTCCGGCCTCTCGCGCTTCGTGAATGAACGCTGGGCCGAAACTAATATGGTGGCGTCGCTGGAAGCAGCGGCGTCCTGGCTCCGGTCCGGGCCGGTCGTCGTCAGCTATGCCGACATCTTTTACCGCGGCGAGTTGGTAAGCGGCCTCGCCGGTGCTCCAGGCCAGTTGGTGGTCGCCTACGATCGCGCATGGCGCCGACTGTGGACCCGGCGCTTCGCCGATCCTCTAGAAGACGCCGAAACGTTCCGGATCAATGGGGCGGGCGAACTCCTTGAGATTGGCGGAAAGACAACGCGGATCGAAGACATCCAGGGACAATTTATGGGTCTCTTCAAGTTCACTCCAGAGGCATGGAGTGCTGTCGAGCCGCTACTTAGCGGGCTCGACTCATCGATCCGCAACCGCCTTGATGTGACTGGATTGCTACGCCGATTGCTGGACGAAAAGAACGTCATCATAGGCACGTTCGGAACCGATGGGCAATGGGGCGAAATCGACAACCCGGAGGACTTGAAGTTATATCAGAAGATGATAGGCGACGGGGAACTGCAGCTGGAGGATGGGCCTTCCGATCAGGAGCCAGCTGCGGAGTGACGGAGTAGTCCCGTGAATCGAACCGAGAAGAGGAGCGTTTCGGAAGTGCTCCAGCTTGTTCCGCCAGGAAAGGAAGCGGATCTTAATGCAAACCAGTTGCCCGAGTGCGTTGAGATCATGCGTCCCTCGAGCAATCGCCTTCCGGGACGGCGACTCAGCAGAAAAACGCCGGCAATCTGTCCCGATCCAGTTGCCTGACTGATCAAAGGATCACACACAGCATCTATTTGCTGCGAATTGGCAAACAATTGTTGTACCGTCTGCCGGCGCCGGCTGCTGCTCCTAACAGGAACGCGCTGCCAAAACCATGGCGGTCGCGACGCACCCAAATTCCCGCTATCGATAAGATCATGTCCACAAAATATTCCGAATAGATTGGACCATGTGTTTACTCTCAGAGTGTTCCACGCCTCGCCGGCGGAATTAGAGTAGGGTGCGCCGGCCATTGAGTATGCGTTTGGCCCGTAGCCATCTGCTCTCTGGAATTGCGTCCCATTGGTCGTCAGCCATGCATGCGTTGTGATATAGCACTCGCATTCAGGATTGGTCCTCATGACGTCGTAGGCCCAGGACCACGCGGCGTTGCCAGCGAAGAAATCCATCGCAATGATCAGCAGTTTAGTGCCGGAAATATCGAATTTTACCGCCGTGTTCGCTCCGGTGGCGTCATAGGAGGCAACCCAATACGCCATGTCACCGCCGCCAAGACTGATGCCGGAACCATAAACCGACGAACGGGATCCGGCCGAGAAGAAGCCAGTTGCAAATTGCGATCCCAGGCCGCTCCGGGAAGAGGGCCCGCTCGAATAATCGTGATTTCCGGGAGGAGTTACAAATGCCAAGTGATTGTCGTCAAGAATCTTCCATGCCGCTTCCGCGTTCCTGTACTGATTGACACCCGTCGTCGAGTTGACGCAATCCCCGACGCCCACGACCGCCTTGATGTTGGCTTTGAAGGGCGTACTCGATGTCAGAACCATGTTCTTGTGTTCGACGATCCACTTCATCATGGCAGCGTAGTAGCGGCCGGAATTGTCAGGACAGGATTCAGCCAGGTATTGAGGATCGGGAATAATTGCAATGGTGAAATCAGTCCCCGCAGGTTCGGCGGAAGCTGTATTTGTGACTTGAGATGACGCGATACCGCTCACGACACTTGCCCCGAACCCCCTCCTGGTTATCTTGGTCAGGAGTCGTTTAGGCGTCAAACCGCCGTTTCTGATTGCGTAATCAAGTTCCGTCATTCGTTACGGTTTCGGCAGACTTCATGTCAACAGCAAACCGTGAATAGACGCAAATCTCCTGATTTACTTACTGGTTAATTGCTGAAGCAGTCGATTAACTGGCCCTTCTTAGTGCGTCGACGCCAAACCCGAGGACCTCCCGATGTGTATAGACCGTCAGCCGCCCCAGTT
>CBAAAA010000259.1:0-7023 GCA_964658695.1 uncultured Solirubrobacteraceae bacterium
AATTCAAATCTCTATTCATACGACTCGGCAACCGATGCCATCACCGGCTCGGGACTCGAGTTCGCCGGCAACAACAAACAGTTCGCGACACCCGGCGCGAGCGATTCACTCCTGACGCAGCGTCAATGGATGCTGGCGCCCCGAATTGGCGTCGCTTGGTCACCCGTTCCCAAAGTGACAATTCGCAGTGGGTTCGGCATCTACACCGATCGCGGGGAGTTTTTCTCTTATCTGTCGCCTAGTGCCGGGGGCGGTTTCAACGGACCTTTTGGCGTAACGCTCGCCCCGCCATTCGTCACTCCGATTTTCGCGTCCAAAGGAGCGACTTTCGCGCAACCGTTCGGCACGACCGCGCCGGCAGCTCCTCCGGCAAGTCCGGCGGCCTTCCAGGCGCTGCTTCCTAACCTGGGTCAAACCGAGTCCGGCAATTTTCCAGCAGGAAATCTTTTCGGCCCGTTCCTCTACGGTGGTTACGACATCAACAACAAGCTTCCGTATTCCGAAAATTGGACCTTCGACATTCAATATCAGCCAGCCAATAGCTGGCTCCTGAGCATTGGCTATGTCGGAAATCACGGCTTGCATAACGTTGTACCGATCCCGTTCAACCAGCCGAATATCGCGACCCCGTCCAATCCTGTGAACGGACAGACCTCTTCGTATGGGGGCGTGCTATACAACACTCCGGCCGATGAGCCCATCTCCACCAGTGAATACTCGGGGAATGCTCCCATACGCGTGCCGTACGTCGGCTACGACATGAATTCCGTGCTCTACAAGGCTGAAGGCATTTCCAATTACGACGCGCTCCAATTACAGCTGCGCAAGCGGCTCTCGTTCGGCCTGCAATTCACGGCTTCTTACACCTGGTCGAAAGCGCTCGATGAACAAAGCGGCCTGGGACTCTTCTTCACTGGCAATAATCCTCTCGATCTGAGGTCAAATTATGCACCTGCGGATTTCGATCAGACGCACGTCTTTCTCGTGAATTACAGTTACTCGCTCCCAAAAGTAACATCAAATCGGATGCTGGGCGCGGCTGTGAATGGCTGGATGTTAGGCGGTCAGACGGTCGCTCAGAGCGGTCAGCCGTACAGCGTCTACGATTACTCGGGTTCCGTCGCAAGCCTTTACTTTGGCACAGATGACGAAATCGGGAATCCCATCGTTCCCCTGAAGAGCGGGGTGACGTCGCAGCAGGCACAACTGCAGGGCACATTGGGAGTGAATGCCGGTAAGCCCGTCTTGAACGCCAACGATTTCGCTCCGGTGTTTGTTACACCAGGCTCCAACGGTGTTCCTCTCGATGACCGCTACGAATCGCTCTACGGTTCAGCCGGCCGCAATCTCTTCCGGGGACCGTTCCAGGTGCGCTTCGATATGGACCTGGCTAAAGAATTCGCGTTAAGCGAGCGGCTGCGACTACGCTTTAACTTCGATGCCTTTAACATCTTCAATCATCCCGATTTTGACACCCCGAACAATGATGTAGTTTTCTTCGAGGGCTATTCCGCTCCGCCGGTTTTCCCGCCAGGAGGTAGCCTCGGAGTCATTCAACATACCATCGGCAGCTCGCGATTTTTGCAAGTTGCACTTCACCTGATGTTCTAGACCGAAGATTATAGACTCGTTCCCTAGCTGCTAGTCGATTCGTCTTTAGGATTCCGGTACCGATACAGACGGCAGCCTGGCATTTCGGAAGCCGGCTGCTTTGCCGTCTATCGGGATCCATTCTGTACGCACTTGCAGTTTTCCGGCATCCCTCTTCGGAATTTGTTCGCGACGGTAGTTTGGAATCGGCTTCGTGGTCTTTCCTCAACGTATTCCGACCAGGCCCGCTTTGGTGCGAACGGAGTCAAGTAACTTCTGTGGATCATAGGCCAAACCGTCTTTAATTACGGTTTGAACGTTGCGAACGTCGCTGATGTTCTTTGATGGGTCACCCCTGATTACAATCAAATCCGCTCTTTTCCCAACATCAATGGCGCCGACCTCGGCTTCGCAGCCCAGAAATTTTGCTCCTTGCTCTGTGGCGACGTTGATTGCTTCCATGGGTGTCAGCCCGGCTTCAACCAGCAACTCAAGCTCGCGCTGATCTCCGAATCCTGGGAGAGTGCCCCCTATTCCAGTGGGATCACTGCCTGCAAGTAATACGCCGCCAGCCCGGTAAAAAGCCTTTTCGAATTGTTGCTCTTTCTTTAACACCCCGGGCGTCAGGTTCTGCTCAACCCATGCGCGGCGACTTACGTACTCCATCCAGCTCCGGTCTGACATAAATTCGCCTTCCTTCGACAGCAAATCCCATGGAAGACCTCGTTCGGAATCTTCGAGAACGGCAAGTGTAGAAGTGATTGCCACGCGACGACTCACCAGGTAGCGAATGAGGGTTTGAACGTTTTCGCCTGCGATGTTCAGGTTCTCTGTTTCATGAAGAGTTTCAGACCAGCCGGGACATTTGTCAGGCTGCTTTTTCGCTGAAAATTCCGTGTCCACGGCTATTCCATGCTCGAGATTGTCAATGCTGAGATCGATAGCTTCCCGGAACCCGACTGAACACAAATGTCCAGTGACTTTCAGCCTGTGCTCGTGAGCCGTTTGATGGAGGCGCCGAGCTCAGCGCGAGTTATATTGGTATGAGCCTTAAAGGAAGTCATCCCCTCGGAAGCCCAATAAGCAACCGTGCGCGACGCGTCATCCGGATCCTTCAAACCATGCATCTGCGGATAAGTGGGAGGGATACCGTCCAGGTAGGGAGCCGTCAAGAACATGCGAGGCCCCGGGTACTCTCCCGCATCGATTTGCCTCTTCATTTCCAAATCCATGTATGGCTCAATGCTTCCCGCCGTTCTAATCGTTGTCACGCCGGCAGCCAGATACATCTTCGGGAACGTAAACCCTTGCTGTTGCAAAAACTCCTGCTGCCCTGTCGAAGCACTTGTCGTATATAGGTGCTCATGAAGCATAACCAACCCCGGCATGACTGAACTGCCGTGCTCGTCGAGAACTTTCCCTCCTTTGGGATCAGGAGCCTGCGCATCAGGACCGACCCAGGCGATCCGACCGTCCCGGATTAGTACCGCGTAGTCTTTGCTTGGATCTTGTTGCCGCCCGTAGATGACTGTCACATGTCGAATCAGCATCGGGCCGATTTCCACCACGTAGGAGTTTAAACCGGGTTTTGATTGAGGACAAGCCGTGCGCTGCTGGAGTACCAAAAATAAAGCCAACCAACCGATGTCAGTCGCGATGTGAGCATTTACCAACTCCTTCGATCTTGTGCGGGCAACTTAGGAATACTCACTCCGGCAATGGCCGGTGCTCTTCTTCCATCGAATCCCAACTCATAAAGTCTTGAGGAAGGCGACAAGCGCAGCCTTGTCTTCGACTGTAAGGTTTAAGCCAAATTCATGCCCCTTGATGGGGCCACATTTTCTGTGATGTGGGATGAAGCCAGTCGGAACGTAATTGTCGTTCAGTCGTTGCGGGTCAAACCATTCTTCGAGAGTGGAAACCCAGCCGCTGTGCCCTAGTGGTGTTCGGTACCAGAGCCCGAGCAGTGAGGGAACTTTGTAGTATCCGGTGCCGCGCCTGGTGTCCATCGTGGCTTCCGGGTCTGTTCTCACCACGACGGGAAGAATATCATACCGTTGCGAGTGGTCTCGCGGGACGCGAAAGCCGACGGCCGGAGTGAGCTTGTTATTCGTGTACAACGGTCCCGGATGACAATTGGAACATCCTTGACTGGCGAAAATGCGCGCGCCTTGCCGGGTTTGGTCGCTCTCACGATTCGGATTCTTTGGAGGACGAAGAGAGTAAAGATAGAGGGCTAAAGCATACAGCTGCTCGTCGCTGTAGCGGTCGCCCATCTCGGGAGTCAGCTTCGGACTGCCGAAAAAATGTGCTAAGGGCACGAACCCGGCAAAGCTTGCAAGATCGTCGCCCCCTTGATTCAGTGCGGCATAGCGCATGAGGTCGCCGATGCCGCGGTGGAGCCCCAATCCTGTGTGGTCCAAGTACGCGCGGTGCTCTACGCCGATCAGGTCCGGGATCTCGAGAGGTGTATCCAAGGAAAGGCGGTCGCGCGTCATGACTCCAGCCGGACGACCGGCGAGAGGCGCGATCAAGTGTTTCGCATCGAGGAGTCTCAATCTCGAAGAGACTTCGGCAGGCGCCCATGGTTTCCAGTACAACGATTCCAGCAGCCTCCGATTCTCCGCCAGCGATCCTGGTTCAGTCTCGATCGATTCCGCAAACGCCGCGTCAAACGGGAAGTTTCCCGGACCGCCCTTCAGCACCGATCCGTTTGGGAGAACGCGTATGTGGCACATTCCGCAAGCAAGAACGCCGAGTTCGACCTTGCCTTTTTTGCGTACAACGTAGCGGAAAAACGGAAACACGCCGTCTGACGAAGTCGGTGGTCGCACTCTCTCATACCAGGAAGGGCTCCGAACGTACAATTGGTCACTGTGCACAGCGCCCACGCCGATGCCGCCATATCCGATGGGCGCCTCGAACACCAGCTGGCCTGCCCGGGTCCAATCTTCTTGCGTGCGGAGCTTCGAAGCATCCCAAACTAGTCGTGGTTCACGCTGTGTCAACCAATTCAGATAGTTGCGCGGCTCGCGATTCGGCGCGTAGACAGGATAGGACTGATAGATCGGCCGCACTGGTAAGCGGTAATAAAAATCGGCGGAGGCGTGCTTCGGAGAATACTCCGGATGGGACAGGGGAATCTCGACAGTACGAATCTCCGCGTCATCCCAGGTTTTCGGAATCTGTGGGTGAAACGAATCTTCCGCGCTCGCTTGCATGACGCAGATTGCCATGAGTAGCCAAGTCTGAGTCTCGACACTTCGCATGCGGTCAGTGTAGGCGGGAAACTCTGTCGAGAGGCGCCAGGTAACCGTGAATTAACCGTTAACGGCCGTGGAGCCCAGGATCCGCTCTCTAAGCCCGGAGAAAGCAGATAGCGCCCACATATCGGTGTACCTGGTATCGGCGCAGGCCCACGGCAGCATGAGGTCACGCGCTTCAACTGCGTCTTCGAGCCATGCATTTGCTTTCGCATGCTCGCCCAATGCGAGATACACCCGGGCCAGACTGCTGGCGGCAGGATGCGGTCGCGGGAATTCATTTTCAAGGCGCACTACAATTTCACGCGCACGCTGCGCATCCCCCAGGTGGGCGTGCAAAAACCCTACATCTGCCAGGATGCTCGGGTTCTCTCCTCCGTACTGGAGCGCCGTTTGAAGCGACTGGAGTGCCTCCTGATATCTACCCTGTCCCTCGTAAATCCAACCGAGGACCCAGTGCGTCTCCGCGAAGTGGGGCTCCAGTTCGAGTGCTGCGCTTGCTCGTGATTGCGCCTCGTCAAAGTTTCCAGCGAAGTACGGAACCAAGGCTCGGTGTGCCTGGATCACCAGAGACAGAGGATCGAACTCGCTGGCCCGCTTGAACGATTCTTCGGCTTCCGTGGTGCGTCGCCGAATGCCAAGGAAGAGGCCCTTCAGATGCCAAGCCTCTGCCAGACTCGGGTTTACTTGGAGCGCGCGGTCGAACTCCAGCAGTCCGGCATCCCACTGCCAGGCGTAGATATGGTCAATCCAGCCAAGCGATAGATGCGCCTGCGCACAACGATCATCAAGGGTGATGGCTCGCTCAGCAGCGGCTCGCGCGCCGTCCATATGCTTAGCCGGCGGAGTGGCCGCCACGATCGTTCGAAGGATTTGAGCTTCGGACAGAGCGGCGAGGATCTGGGCCGATTCGGGCTCGAGGCTTAAAGCACGCTCCAGGCACTCAACGCTTTTTTCGCAGCCCTCCAGCGTCCATTGGTTCCGGTGAAAGCGCCCGCGCAGATACAACCGGTATGCGTCGGTGCAGAGTTTGCTCCTCACGACCATCTCCGGGGGAAATGAGTTCCGCCCACCCAAAACCAGGTTGATCGCATCCGCGATTGCTGTTTGAAGATGGAAGAGATCGTCTGGCCTTTCCTCGTATGCGTTGGACCATATCCGGTAGCCTGTGGCTGCATCGATCAAGCGAGCATTCACACGGAAGCGGTCTTGCGACTTGCGGATGCTGCCTTCAATTAAGTACTCGGCGCCCAATGCCCGGCCGATTTCCTGAATACTGCCAGCTTTGTGCTTGAACTGGAATGTCGAGGTGCGGGCCACCACCCGCATCCCGGTTATCGTTCCGAGCTTATCGATGATCTCCTCTGCTAAGGCGTCCGACAGATACTCCTCATCTGACCCAAGTCCCAGATTGACGAACGGCAAAACGCCAATGGCGCCAGTGGATCGGGTGACATCCGTTCTGCTGTTGCGCGGCACAATCCGCGGCGCGTACGAACCCCTATACATTTCGATCAAGACAGGGTCGTTCGCTCCGGCATCTTTGTAGTACTTTGCGATGCGCGCGCGGAGTTTGCCGGCTTCCACCCGTACAATTGAATCAACACGGGGGTCAAATCGGCTCCCGCGGCCAAAGACCGCGACCCCCAACGTGTACTCCTTCAATTGATCGCCGCGCCCGTCCAGTGTTTCGCCAACAATGAATCTTAATAACGATGAGAGGCGCGGCGCGCTCGAGAAAGCAGGGTCTGCGAGCATCCGTTCGAGCTGTTTCCGCGCCGCCTGCTTTTCGCTGTCGTCCTGGCTAGGCATCTCACTAAGTGATGATGACTGTACCAAAGTAAAGCCACGAAAGGATCACACCCGTCTTCATAAAGCATGTGACAGGCGTGCTAGCGGGCCCACGATTACCAGGCGGGGTGGCAAATGGTTGCGAGCTTGAGTAGCTCCGCCCAGGTCGCAAGGGACAAACTATCAGCCATCAGCTAGCCGGCGCTTAGGAGTGGCATGGCGCAGGCAATCGCAAAGCGATTCACAGACGAAAACAAACGGGGTCTACAGTACGGCCCGAAACCATCCGCCACACCTGTTAGTCGCGCTGGGTCACTACTTGGCGGTGATGACCGTTGACATCGACGACGGGGCTGATCCGGTTCATGACGGTCAGGAC
>CBAAAA010000260.1:0-7017 GCA_964658695.1 uncultured Solirubrobacteraceae bacterium
CCCGGCACGGCGCTCCTGAAATTGCACGGCGATCTTAATCATCCCAGCCGTCTTGTCGTGGCTGAGACAGACTATGATCGCTTCCTTCATGCGTTTCCTCTTCTTGCGACGTACCTTGCTAACTTGCTGATCACCCGCACCGCCGTCTTGATTGGATATAGCCTTGACGATCCAGATTTCCGCCAAGTCTGGCAAGTAGTTACGGAACGCCTCGGCCGTTCAAGAAGAATTGCATATGTCATTCTCGTCAGCGCAGGCGCCACCGAGATCTCGCGTTATGAACGGCGCGGCATCAAGGTAATAAATCTTTCCGGCAGCAAGAGCCAGTATGCCAAAGTGCTGGCGGAAGCTCTCACCGAGTTGAGCGACTATTGGCGCAATGCCGTCATCCCAGCCAGCCAGGTCAAGGAAGAACAACCCCTGCGTGAACTGTCCCTTCCCACCGGCTCACCGACGAGACTTTGCTTCTTTGCTGTGCCCTTATCGTTATTGTCATTTTACAAAGAACGCGTCTTTCCTGTCGTGGTCGAGTTCGGTTTCGTGCCCGTTACGGCCGATGATGTAGTTGCGCCAGGAGATGCGATCATTGCGAAGATCGACGCGCTGATCAGCCGAGCCCGCCTCATGGTAGTTGACGCCTCCTCCGACTACACCGTTAACGAACTCCGACTGGGCCTCAAGAAGATGGATAAGTCACGCATTCTAATTATTACGCCCGCCGGCATCAGTCTCCCCGTCGATATCGCTGGGACAATGGTTCTGAAGCGCCCAGATATCTCCTCCAACGAGCCCGAGGATTTCGTCGCAGCATTGCGCAATTGGCTCGCGCAAGCCGAACAACTCTATGCACCGACCTTGACGGATGAGCCAACGCGCTTGCTACAGGCCGGAGAATATCGCGCCTCCGTGATCGCCGCCGTCACGCTACTAGAAGCAACGTTGCGAGAGCGATATAAGATGCAGACCTCAGCCTCCTATTCGAGGCCGATGCAGCTTCGAGAGATGGTAGAGCGGGCACAAGCGGAAGGGCTACTGAATAGCGTCAGCAAGCCGAACATCATGGGTTGGCTTCGCATCCGAAACGAAGCTGTCCATACCAATCAGCCAGTCACTCGTGCCCAGGCCACCGAGATAGTTCAGGGCATAACGCAGCTCGTGCAGCGACCCTAAAGTGCAAGAGGTTTGCGATGGAAAGGATGACCCAGTCGATGCATAAGCGCTTGACCGTGTTTATGCAGCCATCTTCCTGAATCAGCATAGAAGCCGACTTCTTGTGGCCAAGGTAGAGACGGCGGCAATCAATTACGAATTGATCGATTAATGAGCCGTTTATATTTGCGACCGCGTATCTGGGAAGATGTGTGAGTTGCGGACGGCGCACCCAGCAAATCAGTCCATGGCTTGTCCTAAGAGCACACCTTTGAAGAAGAACGTCACGAAGACATCAGCGCACAAGAAGCCAGCAAGCCCGTCCACAACTACAAGAAAAATAGCGCGATCAGGCAAAACCGTGACCAGGGACGATTTCAGTCCTGCAACACGTAGGACCTTAGCAGAGCGAAGTGGCTATCGGTGCTCCAACCCTCGATGCGGAGCAGCAACTGTTGGACCATCCTTGGTTGACCCTGAAGGATCGGCGCGAGTTGGTATGGCCGCGCACATTCATGCTGCTGCTCCTAAGGGACCGCGCTATAGCAAGCAGCAGACGAAAGCGCAACGCATCTCTGCGGACAATGGCCTGTGGATGTGCGAGACATGTGGAAAGCTCGTCGATTCGGACGAGAGCGGCCATACTGTTACCGAGTTGCGGGAATGGAAGCAATCTGCAGAAAGCAAGGCCAAGGCGGAGTTGGGACTTGCAAGCCGCGGCACCCTCTTCAGCCTTCGGCGCGGTGATCAAACCACGTATATCAATCTCCCGCGCGTGCATGAGATGGCCGTTGCGAAAGGTTTTCAACTTGCGAATCTGCCTCCGTTCAATCGCCCTCTACTTGAGACTGGAGGAAAAATCGGCAGCATCGTTATAGGACTGGAGCGGGTGTTGCCGGCGATGAGGCCAGAAGCTATTCCGATGGAGCAGATCAAAACAAAAGCTCATTGCGAGGCAGTTGTTGGACGGCTGATCTCATTCAAAGGGCGCTTTCGCTCTAAAAACGCCCCGAGGATAAAGGCAAACGGACTCCCTGAATATCACCCAACAGGTGACCTGGAAAAGGACCATGTCATCCGCAAACAATTCGGCTCCATCGAACTGATCTTGCCTCTTGACTCCTTCTGGTATGCATCGCAAAGTTCGGTAGGGTTTTACCGTGGAACGGGTTATGCTGCAGTTCGCGGTATTGCGCGTGTGCACAGCGCGACGGACGGACGGATCATTGCATCTCCAGTCTGGATGGCACTTCCGGGCGAACCTCTTTTTGATTGATACGTTCCTTGAGATTCTCTTAGCACAGTTCCTGTTCCATGCTTTCTGTCCTAGATGGCAAAGTGCCGCAGCATAAAATAGGTCACGATAAACGCCGTTGTCGGATGCTGACGTGTGATCGTGAGGCCCCCGTCTAAGCCGGATTACTTCCGAGAACCCAACTGTATTCGCTCGGTTCACCTTCATTGGTCGTTCCTTTGAGGGCTGAGCGCCAATCAAAGGTATAGCGTTCCTTGATATAACGCAGCCACCGGCTCATGTCGTCACGTCGTTCAATACGGACTTGGGCAGGTTCGACCGCACTTTGGGAGGGGCTAAAAGAAGAGCGCCAGCTTGGCGACACCATGCCATGCAAATGTTCCGATTCCTGCCGCCCTTAATGGCCCAGGTCTCACCTAACGGGTTGTTATGGTCCCAGTCTGCGCGATACCCGTTACAGTCATTTCTCATTTGTCGGCTAGGCTTAGCCATTCCGCACGGTAGTCCCGAACGATTTGTGGAACGGGAGGGACATGATTCACATTACCGATACGGACCGGACCGCTATTGCCAGCCATTTGCGACCCGTAGATTTTTCCGCTGCTGGAGATTAACGGCACCGGTTCGGTAAAGCCGGCTGACTTCGCGTCTTCGCTCGTACTCATCACTCCGAACGTACCGAGAGCTATCGTCAGCACGAAAGACGAAACGATTACGATTGCCACTACGTGTAGATATTGGTTGACCAATCCGTGAAATAGATTCCGGCTGATACGCCACACACCATGAGCATGAAACGGGCCGATGTCTTGCCAGTGTCCCAAATACTCTGCTTGCTCATCGCACAAACCTCGCCGCACAATTACGCCCCACACCCACGAACGGCGAACGATGTCCCTATTTACCGCTTGATTACGCCTATCCAGTTACCGCAGTAGTTGGACGGTGTTCCGTGCTATAAACACCCGAACCCCACGCAAGCTATTATCCGGGCCCGGCATAGCCGATCTTCCTTTCAGGAGTATCATGTGCGCCAGCCGAGCTGTATCGCGCCACGTTCACGCAACTTCGCCTTCTTCCTAATCCTTTCCACCGTTGCCTTGTCTGCGTCCGCGCAGACTCCAGTCGCACAGACCACGCCCCCAGACAAAGAATGCACGGCGGTAGTTCGAACATATGGGCCCGAGGGATGCAAAATCACCATCGATCGGGATCAGCCTACGACTCCTCTGCCTGTTCAGGTGCCGCGTGGAACCAAAGTATATGTCGTCGTAGATAATGCCAGGCCAACCGAGACCGTAAGCCGTGTAGTGACGACAGAAGCACTCCCGCCACCTGACAGCTTTGGAGCATTCATCAAGGCTATTGTCACGCCGCTCTCAACCCTCGTGGCATCCACGAAGACGACTTGGGCTTCCGATAAGGTTGACATATGTAAATCGGGTTTCAAGGAGATTGATGCCCGGTTGAACAGAGACATTCTTGTCCTTGACAAAGAGCTTCCGCTCTTTAGCACTGCGTCCGACAGGATGAGGTGCGTTCAATACGGACACACGTACGGTTCGGAAGGTAACGGATGCATGAAGCTAAATGATGAGACTTTGGGAGTGACGGCACTGTCTGTTGCCTCGAAGAACGCCCTCGACGCGATCATCGTCGCTTCTGCAATCGACGTATCACCAGAAGCGAACAAAGCACTTCTCGTTGAGATTGAGAAGGCGAGAACAACTGCGCTCAGCGGCATCGCTGAAGACGATGTTTTTAGTTGCAAAGTGACAATCAATCAAGATGCCGCTTCAGCGAGACTCAAAGATCAGCTCATCCTTGATCGCCTCGCAAAGCTGAAGACAGCCCAGACCACATTTCAGACCGCTTACGAAGTCATTCGCGCACTGCCACCAAATCCCCCAACCAAAGATAGCTCTGTTTTAGTCAATAACTCTGATAGAAAGGCAACCGTCAAGCTTTCTTCGGTGGACGCAATCACAAGTGAAAAAACGGATCTGGGCACCGTGGTCATTAGCTGGCAGTACACGAAGTTCGTTTTATCGACCGGCGTTCTTCTATCCACGCTAATGAATCAGAGTTTCGCCAACTCACCAGTCATCGTAAATGGCTCGCCTGTCCTCGATTCGAGCGGCAAGGTGATCACAAAAGTCACAATGAACGCGACACGCCCTTCAATCGTATTTCCGCTCGTGATGGGCAATTTTAGGATGCCTTTACAGTTCTGCGGTGGAAAATGCAGCGTCCTGCTCGGGGGCGGAATCGGTGCAAACTTAAGCTCCAAGACGGCTGATTTCGCGGCTGGGCCTTCGTTACAAATCTATTCCGTATTGCTGTCGCCGCTTCTTCACTATGGTCGACAAGTAAACCTCACCAACGGTGTAGTCGTAGGACAACAGCTAGGCACAACGCCTGTCACGCCGCCGACCAACAGCATTTGGAAGCCAGCATTTGGGTTTGCCATCAGCTACACGATCCCGCTATCCGCAGCCGCATCAGCGTCAAAATGAAAAGCTCCTGAAATCACCCTTCATTCGCGACCAGACTGTGGCATGTTGATTTGATCTGATGCGAGTTGTCCCCCGGGACCGTTCCATCTCCGTTGACCGAAGCCTCACAGCGCAAGTTGTGGAGCTTTGTCGTTTGAGGCCACATCGGCAAATGATGTCGAACGCTACCGGCCAGCAGGTCGAGGGCTTCGACCGCGTGGCAGCTTCTGAAATTGGCCAATTGGAGGCGCGTTCATGGCTTCTGCACTCCTCTATTTCGCTCGCCGTGGCTTGCGACGTGACAAGAGGGACATGGGAGCGCTCAACAGCTGAGTGGCAACCCAGGTGCCAAGGCGTCTTCAGCTGGCGCCAACACACCGACCGCTCGTGTAAGCGTTGTGGACGGCATTAGTACCGAGAAACGCGGTTGTCGTCACTTGTGATCTCGATGAGTGCTAAATCGCCAATGCGCTCATCGAGGCTGGATTAGTGTCGGATGTCGCATTAGCGGAAATGATAGAAGGTGGACCGTAAAGCCGATTTCCCGAAAGTACTTGTAACCCTAATAAGGGTTCACGCCGGTTTCGCCGTGCATGGTGTCGAGGTTCTCGAAGCGTGTGAAGTCCGCAAGATAAGCCAGATTCACTGATCCCGTTGGTCCGTTACGCTGCTTGGCGATAATGATTTCTGCTTTGCCCTTCAGGTCTTCGTTCTCGCGGTCGTAGTACTCCTCGCGGTGGATGAAGGCCACAACGTCCGCATCCTGCTCGATCGAACCTGATTCGCGTAGATCGCTCAGCAAGGGCTTCTTGTCGCCGGTGCGCTGCTCGCTTCCACGCGAAAGCTGCGAAAGCGCGATGACCGGCACACCCATTTCCTTGGCGAGCGCCTTCAGTCCGCGTGAAATTGCGCTGACTTCCTGCGTTCGGTTTTCAAATTTCTTCTGCGCGCTGGTAGTCGAGCCGGTCATGAGCTGCAAGTAGTCGATGACGATGAGGTCGAGCTGGCCGCTGTTTTGCTGCTTCAGACGGCGGCATTTCGCGCGCATCTCCGCGAGCGTGATGCCGGGCGTGTCATCAACGAACATCTTCGAGTTCATCAGGCGATCCAGCGCAGCGATCAGCTTGCCTTTGTCTTCTCTCGGAATGAAGCCCGTCTGCAGCTTGCGCGAGCTCACGGCCGCTTCGCTGGCAAGCATGCGTCGCAGCAGCGACTCCTTAGACATTTCCAGTGAGAAGATGGCGACGACGCGGTCGTCCTTCACGGCACAGTTCTGCGCAATATTGATGGCCCACGCGGTCTTGCCCATCGACGGGCGGGCTGCGATGATGATCAGTTCGCTGTTTTGCAGGCCACTCGTCATCTTGTCGAACTCGATGTAATGCGTGGCGAGGCCGGTGACTTCGCGGCCCTGCTCGTAGAGCGCATCAATCGAACCGAACGAGTTGGCAACGATGTCCGGGATGCCCGAGAAGCCGCGCTGAATGGCCGAGTCGGCAACATCGGCGAGGCGAGATTCGACGCTGTTCAGAACATCCGTCGCGTCTTCATTCTGGTCGGATGCCAGTGTCATGCCATCGCTGAAGATGCCGAGCAGCTGGCGCAGAAGGCTCTTGTCCTTGATGATGCGGACGTAGTCTTCCACGTTCGGATTGCGTGGAATGCCTTCGGTCAGGAACGCGAGGTATGCCGGGCCGCCGATGGCGTCGAGTTCACGCTTGCGCGAAAGCGCGTCCATGACCGTGATGTAGTCCACGGCGTGGCCGTGTGCGAGAAGGTCGACAATCGTGCGGTAAATACGCTGATGCGAATCGAGGGAAAAGTCTTCCGGAGTGAGCTTCGCTGTGGCGTCAGTGATTGCTACGGCGTCGAGCAGCATCGCACCGAGCACTGTGACTTCGGTCTGTATGGAAGAAGGAAGGCCGTCTCCAACTAACAGGTCAGGAATTGTGAGGGAGGCCATCGCGCGAAACCTCTACGCTTAAGCTACATCTTGCCGAGCAGAATACTTAGCGGAAGGGCAACTCTTGTTTCGGTATTGAATGCGAAAGAAAAGCGGGACCTGTGAAGGCCCCGCTAGGTGTTAGGCGGCGATTTGGTTTCTTGGTTGGCGTGGTC
>CBAAAA010000261.1:0-796 GCA_964658695.1 uncultured Solirubrobacteraceae bacterium
GGTTCGCCTGGTGAAGGGACAGTTCGGAAACGCCAGCGCCGCTTGCCGGAGTCCGCGTCGTACGCGTCGATAAACCCACTGACGCCGTACTCACCCCCTGAAACCCCAACGATGATCTCGTCTTTAACCAGCAGAGGCGCAACAGTGAAGACGTATGCCTGGTGATAATCGGCCGCGGCGACATCCCAGATGACGTTTCCAGTTCTGCGGTCGAGTGCAATCACGTGGGCATCCAGAGTCGCCATGAAGAGTTTCTCCCCTAGCGCGGCGAATCCGCGGTTGACCATGCCACAACAAGGCTGAAGCTTGTCGGGTAAGTGGCGCTGATAGCGCCATACGGCTCGCCCTGTGCGCGCATCCAGTGCAAAGGCGCGATTATCCTGTCCGGTTCCATATAGGATTCCATCGATTACCAGGGGTGTCGTTTCGAACTGGCCGAGAGAGGCGGACTGAAAAGCCCATTGAAGAGATAACCGGGCGGCATTTCCGGTTGTAATCTGATCGAGCTTGCTGTAGCGCCAGCTCGCGTAATCTCCTGAGTAAGTCAGCCAGTTTTGCGGTTCTTTAGCGGCCTCCAATACGCGTCGATAGGTGACCTGAGAGCACAGAGGGAGATGACATGCTGTCAGGAACGCCACTAACAGCAGCGGACTTTCTTTTCTCATTTCTCGCTTCCACGCAGGCTTGCGAGAAAGGAGAGTAAATCCTGTAGGTCCGCCGCGCTCAGTTGCCGCGGAGAATAGGCTGGCATCAGAGATCGGCGTTCATGTTGGACATCGCTCAAATCCCTTTTCAG
>CBAAAA010000261.1:829-7009 GCA_964658695.1 uncultured Solirubrobacteraceae bacterium
TACAAGCGACTGTCTTCACCCATCAGTTGCAGGGTAAATGCATCCTCGTTCTTCGGAACACCTTTAATGCGCTGCCCTTGCCTGGTGGTAACAATTACGGAACTCCACTCTACGGGAACAGCGTAATGATTATTAGGATCGGCGGGCATGACACTGAAATCAAGGTCAGGATTGCGAATGGAATCGCTGAGGTATTGAATGGATCGGGATGCGCCAACTCTCGTCAGATCTGGGCCAAGCACACCGCCGCGGCCCGCGACCATATGGCAGTGGGAACAGGAGGCTTTGCCAAAGAAGAGCCTTTCTCCGTTGTTTGCGTGTCCAGCCGGGGTGGCGTGAGAAGGATTCAGCGAACGTAAGTATGCAATCAGTGACCAGATCTCGCTTTGTTCAAACGCATTCGCCGGCATTTCCGTGCCTGGGACACCGCCCTCGATCGTGCGAAAGATATCGGCATCGCCGCCTCCGTGGACCCATTGCCCGGAGGTTAAGTCAGGGCCGCGGGCGCCACCGCGCGCCCCAAGTCCGTGGCAGGGCGAGCAATTGGCCCGAAAGAGGGACTCGCCTTCTCGAATAGCGGTAGCGCTGCCGGCAGACGGGTTAGTGGCCGGTTGGTGGGTATCTTGTTTTGAGAATGCGAATGTAAGTGCGAGTAGAAAGACTCCGATTCCCTTTCCGCAGTCGGGCATACAAAAGGATAGTGTAGAGCAGATGTGCAGTTTACGTCAGGTTGATTGCGCAAAAGTCGCGAAAGGCTGCTCCGCGATGATGCCCGGAGCTTATGGTCAACGTATGGAAAATCAGGAAGTTCAAGTTCTGATCGCGGGAGCCGGGCCCACCGGGTTGGCCTTGGCTTGCGATTTGATTCGCCGGGGAGTGAAATTCAGGATTATTGATAAGGCAGAGAAGCATTTCATCGGCTCGAAAGGCAAGGGTTTGCAGCCTCGAAGCCTTGAGGTGCTCGACGACTTCGGCATCGTTCAGGAGATTCTGAGTCTTGGAAAATTTCACATTCCCTTTCGCGGGTACGACGGAGCGACAGTGCTTGGGGAAAAGGACATGCACGAGGGACAGCATCCTACACCGAGCACACCTTACGCGAGTCCGTTGATTATTCCGCAGTGGCGCGTGGAGCAGACGCTTCGCGGGCTTCTGGAGCGACAAGGCGGCAGAGTCGAACTTGGAACGGAGCTTTCTTCGATTGAACAGGATGAGCGTGGGGTTGTGTCGATTCTGAAGCATAGAGGAGGCGAGGAAACTGTTCATTGCCAGTACCTGGTTGCCGCGGATGGTGGCCGCAGTTTTGTGCGTAAGTTTCTTGAAGTTCCTTTCGAGGGCGAAACGTGGAAAGACGAGCGCATGTATGTGGGCGACGTGCGATTGACCGGGCTCGATAGAGAGGCTTGGCATTCGTGGCCTAACCATCCAGACGGCTTGTTGGCGCTTTGCCCGCTGCCTTCGACGGATATGTTTCAGCTGCAAGCACAAGTGCCTGCGGGTCACGACCAGGAGCCATCGCTGGAGTTGTTTCAACGCCTCGTGCTGGAGCGAACGGGACGGACCGATATTGAATTGCTAGACGCATCTTGGCTTTCTCTTTATCGGGCAAATGTAAGAATGGCGTCTCGCTTTCGCGCCGGCGGAGTGTTTCTGGCTGGTGACGCCGCGCATGTGCATTCGCCCGCAGGCGGGCAAGGGATGAATACCGGTATTCAGGATGCCTACAACCTGGGTTGGAAAATGGAGAAAGTGCTGGCGGGTGCGCCGGATGCGCTCCTGGACACGTATGAAGAGGAGCGCTTACCGGTTGCTGCAGGTGTGCTCGGAATCAGCACGAGGTTGCACAGGCAGATGACGGCAGTTGGTGAGCAGCGGTTGCGGCGGGATGCGGCGACGCTTCAGCTTGGAATCAGTTACAGGGAGATGTCGTTGAGCCGGTCGAACGGAGATGTCAATCTCAAGATCTCCGCGGGCGACCGCGCTCCGGATGCTCCTGGTCTGGATGCCGATGGTAATCCGATACGTCTGTTTGATGTTTTTCGAGGACCGCACTTCACTTTGTTGCGGCTGTTTCCTGAGAAACACGCGAAACCGAGTGAGGTGAGCGGCGTCAGGTTTGTCGACGTGGTTGCTTCTGAATCGATAGGCGATTCGCAAGCCGCAGAGCCATCCTTTGTCGATGCCTTTGGCCATATGGCTGAATCGTATGGTGGCGGACAGGGTGAGTATGTTCTGGTGCGGCCTGATGGATATGTTGGTTGGACGGGTCTGCAGACGAGTCTAACGGATCTTCAGGCTTATCTGCATCGCTTCGAGTAGCGCAAGACTTTACGCGACTGACGGGGCCGCCATTTTTCCCCGTGTATTGTGTATTATCTGATTAGTACACATCTTTGCTGCTTCGCCTGAATCCATCTTCTGGAATCCCACTCTATCTTCAGCTCATGGAGCAGGTGAAGCATGCCGTTGAGATTGGCGAAGTGCATGCCGGCGACAAGTTACCCACCATCCGAAAGCTTGCAGAAGACCTGGTGATGAATCCCAACACTGTGGCTCGGGCATACCGGGAGCTCGAGCACGAAGGCGTGATTGAAGTGAAACACGGGTTGGGAGCTTTCGTTGCTGAATCACTGGTTTCACGTACCAAGGTTATGCGAAAAGCCCAGGCCATTGTGCAATCGGCAGTCGAACGCCTTGCGGTGCTCGGCTTGAGCGAAGACGAAATGAGAAGGCTGATTGAGAACGAGTTTGCGCAGCTGCGTTCGCAGACCGTGCGAGGAAAGTTCAATGAATGAATTCGTAATCGAGACGGCCGGACTCTATAAGTCGTTCAGGAAGACACGGGCACTGCGCGGGTTAAATCTGCGCGTGCCGGCGGGGAGCATCTCCGGTTTTCTCGGGCGGAATGGCGCGGGGAAGACGACCACCATCAAACTATTGATGGGCATGCTGAAGCCGGACAGCGGCACGGCAACGATGTTTGGATCGCCAGTGTTCGACCCTCGAATTGCCACACGAATCCGGCAGCGGGTCGGCTTGGTAACGGAAGAGAAGGACCTTTATCCTTATATGACCGTGGACCAGATCATTCGCTTCACCCGGCCCTTCTTTCCGAAGTGGCGCGACGACCTCGCGCAGCGCTATTTGAATCGATTCGAACTGCGGCCAAGCCAGAAAATCCCCAACCTCTCGAAGGGCATGCGATCCAAGCTCATGCTGCTGCTGGCGATCTCGCGCGGGGCCGATCTTCTGATCCTCGACGAGCCGACCGAGGGGCTTGATCCCGCCGCGGTCGAGGATCTTCTTCGTGAATTGGTCTCGCTCGCGTCCGCAGAAGGAACCACCATTTTCTTCTCGTCGCACAGGCTGGAAGAAGTCGACCAGATTGCCGATCATGTCTCCATTGTCGATGGAGGCAAGGTCGTCGCCAACGATTCGCTCGACGATCTGAAAGCCCGTTATCGCCGGCTTCACATCGTATTTCAACGCGAGCCGGGAGAAGTGCTTCACTGGCCCGGCGGTGTGGAACATCTTCGCCAGGAAGGGCGAACGGTTTCGATCCTGGCGAACCGGAATGTTGACGAATTCTGGAACGGGCCCGCTCGATCCCCGGAGCTTCTGTCGAACAGTTCCCGGTCACCTTGAAGGACATCTTTCTTGAGCATGCAGGGAGTAACTGATGCTTTGGATGAAGGCTTGGCGCGAGACCAGATGGAAGCTTGCATTCCTGATGAGTGGATTTCTGGCGAGTCTGATCACGGCAGCATCCGGCGGCGGCTTAGGGACGGCCGAGCATGCAGCAAACCTGATGGGCCTGCTCTCGTTTCTCTCGATTGTGGCATCGATCACTCTCGCCGGCGCGGGCATTACCACCCAATCGCCCTTTCGCCGGAACCGGGGTCTTCACGAATCGATGTATTTCACCCTTTCGCTGCCGGTCAGCCGCTTCCGGCTGCTCGCGGTAAGAGCCGGCTTCGGGCTGCTCGAAACAGCAGGAATGAACGTTTTCATGATCGCCTCCGCCTGGAGTCTCTTCCCTTTGACGCGTGCAAGTTCGACGTTCGTGGATCTGCCGCGGGCGATGTCTGCTCGGCCTGCTTCTACTTCGTCTCGGGATTGGTAGCGACTGTGCTGGACGAAATGTGGCAGGTCTATGGCAGCTATATCGTCATTGGAATCGCGTGGTGGGTCGTCAATCGCCTGTCGCCGCCCCCAGCGGCTGACGTGTTCAGCTTTCTCGGAAATGTTTCTCCGCTTCTGACGCATCGATTGCCCTGGCCGGCAATGACGATTGCGGTGCTGGCTTCAGGCCTGCTATTCGCGGTGTCGTTGAAAATTGTGCAAACTCGTGAGTATTAGGCCGAAGTAATCCGCGATCGCCTGCGTGCAAACCAATATTGTGTTGGCGCTAAAAAAAGAATATATACAATGCCTGCAGTGTTCCCGATACGTTTCGCGCCGCATGAATAGAAATCTTAAAAACACCGTTCGGCTGGGTGTGATGCTGTTCCTACCGGCTGCGGTTGCAATAGGACAAACGGAAAGTCTGCCAGATGCTCCCGGACGGGAGGTGGTGCAGCGAGTCTGTGGCGCGTGTCACGCCGCAACTGTTGTTGTTGGACGGGGGATGACACAAGAAGGCTGGGACGGAGTAGTGGCCAGCATGATCAGCCGTGGAGCGAAAGGCACGCCGTCCGACTTCAAGCAGATCACGGACTACCTTGCCAGGAATTTCCCTCCTGCTCAGTCTGCTTCTAAAGACGGTTCTCATCCACCACGAGCCGGGCGTTCCCATGCGGGACCCGGCGACCAGGCGATTGTCGATCCGGATGCTGCCGGCCGAGGCAGTAAGTTGTACACCGCGGATTGCCTGTCGTGCCATGGACCGATGGCGCGAGGAGGCACTGGCGGTCCTGATCTGGTGCGCTCTTCGGTCGTTCTGCACGATCGCTATGGCGATACGTTGACGCCCTATCTGCGTGATCAGCACCCGAAAACCGAGGCGGCTCCGATCGCAGCTTTGAGCGAAGCCAACATACAGGATCTGTCACACTTTCTGCGCCAGCAAGTAGGCAACACACTGCGAAGCGGGCCATTCACGAAAGTTCTGAACGTGTTGACAGGCGATGCGCAGGCCGGCAAAGTTTACTTCAACGGTCCGGGAGAGTGCACGAAATGTCACTCGGCCGAAGGGGACCTGGCGGGCATCGCTTCCAGATATGACCCTCCGGCTTTGCAGCAGCGTGTTCTGTTTCCGCGCACGATGGCCCTGGGTCGCGGCGTCTCGCCCAATGTCAAGCGAGTCACCGTCGAGGTCGCTTCGGAAGACGGGCAATCCGTGTCCGGCGAACTTGTGTATGCGGACGAGTTCAACGTTTCACTGCGCGACAGTTCGGACAATTATCGTTCGTGGAAGCGAACACCCGGGCTGAAAGTGGACATTCACGATCCCTACAAGACGCATGATGATTTGCTCGACAGGATCACAGACCCGGACATACATAACCTGGTGGCCTATCTGGAGACTTTGAAATGAGTCACTTTGAAGGGAATCAGTTTCACATGAATCTACGTTCTGCGTTGTGCATTTTGATCGCGGGAAGCGCCTTGCATGCGCAGTCTTTGAGCCCTCAAAAACTGGAACAGCCCAGCGCGGATACGTGGCCCACTTACAACGGAGACTACTCAGGCCGCCGCTTCAGCCCGCTTTCAAATATCACACCAGCGAATTTGCGGTCTCTCAGCCTGGCGTGGGTTTATCGAACCAGCACGGCGACCGGAACGCTCGGTGGATCGATTAAGTCCACTCCGCTGCTCGTCGATGGCGTTTTGTATTTTACGATTCCTGACCATGCATTCGCCATCGATGCGCGCACTGGTCGTCAGATCTGGCAATTTAGCTGGAATTCTCAGGGCGGATGGCATTTGGGCAATCGTGGGGTCGGGATGTACAAAGACTCCGTTTTCTTTGAGACGCCGGATTGCAATTTGTTCTCGCTGAACAGTAAAGACGGCACGGAGCGCTGGCACAAGAAGTTTTGTGATCTGGATCGGTATTACACCGCCACCGGAGCACCGGTTGTGATCGGCAAACACGTGATTGTGGGTGTGAGTGGTGACGACCTTGATATTCCGGGTTTTCTGGAGGCTCGCGATCCTGAAACGGGAGATCTTCAGTGG
>CBAAAA010000262.1:0-6954 GCA_964658695.1 uncultured Solirubrobacteraceae bacterium
GTCAACCAGCTCCGCAAACTTCTTCCCTGCCGCTTCAGCACGTTCGGACAATCGATAATCCTCGGTCCGAATATACCGGACCAACCCCCGACCTCATAAAATGTAGTTTGGATATGGCAGAAGGTACAGATTTCCCGATTCCGCCCGCTGACTTTTCTTTCCTGGTGCAGTCGATTCTCATGCAGACGCAGATGCAACTCGGCCTGCTCAAGTTCGGAGACGACGATGAAACGCCCGAAGAGCCGAATCTGCCGCTGGCAAGGCACTCCATCGATCTACTCGCCATGCTGGAGACGAAGACCAGGGGCAACCTGACGGTCGAAGAACAGCGACTGCTCGAAAACGGGTTAACCGAGATCCGATTCCGCTACGTACAGGTGGCGGACGAGCAGAAGAAAGGCGAGCCGCAATCCGATCCCGGTCCTCGCATCATCACTTCCGATGGAGGAAAAGGGTCCAAGACGTTTTAGATGCTCGACCAATTCGAGCAGGCCTCCATCGTTGTGCTTGGCTCGGGGACCAGTGTAGGCGTTCCGATGATCGGGTGCCAGTGCAAGGTCTGCTTGTCGAACGACCCGCATGATAAGCGCTTACGGCCGTCTGTGCTCCTCAAACTCGATCGCAAGCGAGTTCTTATCGACACTGCGCCAGATTTCCGTTATCAGGCTCTACGGGCAGGAATCGAGCGCCTGGACGCGATTTTGTATACGCATGCCCACGCCGACCACATCCTGGGATTGGACGATATACGGCCTTTTAACTTCATGCAGCCAGAGGAAGTTCCGATTTACGGGTCGCGCGAAACACTCGCGATTCTGCGGAACACGTTCAATTACGTCTTTGATCCAAGGCCGAGTCAATCCACCCGGCCGCGCGTGACAACTCACGTCTTCGATGTGGATCCGATCCCAATTGCCGGAGTCGAGATCGAGCCTATCCCGGTCTGCCATGGCAAACTCGCCGTCCTCGGCTTCCGTTTTGGAGATTGTGCTTACCTCACGGACCACAGCGAAATTCCGTCCAAGAGTATGGACAAGCTGCGCAACCTCGACGTCTTGTTCCTCGAAGCATTACGGCACAAGCCCCACATAATGCACTCCACGCTGGAACAGTCGCTGAAGACTGTTGAGATCCTGAAACCGAAGCGCGCCTTCTTCACGCACATTTCTCACGAACTAGGGCACGCGCCGATCGAGGCTCGCCTGCCTGAAGGTGTTCATCTGGCTTATGACGGCCTGGAGATTCAAATCGGGCGATCCGCTTGCGTATGACTTCTTTCCGAATGCTCGAGCCGGCTGCTGGCGCCTTTGGCCCGTGTGCTTTGGCGATCGGGAACTTCGATGGCGTGCACGTAGGACACCAGGAACTCTTGCATCAGATTTCCGCCTATACGCAGGCAGAGCGACTGGTCCCCGCCGTATTGACCTTTGATCCGCACCCTACCGCGATCGTTGCACCCCAGCGCCGTCCCGAGATGATCTGCACGGTGGAAGACCGGGTTCGTTTGCTGCATGAGGCAGGAGCGGAGAAGGTACTCGTGCTGCCCTTTACCGAACAAGTTGCGACGATGTCTCCCCAGGATTTTGTCGAGCAGATCCTTATCGCCGCGCTGGGAACACGAGCCGTGTTTGTTGGCGAAAACTTCCGCTTTGGCCACCGGCAGGCAGGCACTCCGCAAGTTTTGGCTGATCTTGGAAAAGATCTCGGTTTCGTAACCCGGTTCCTGCCTCCGGTTGTTCTGCGAGGGCAGACAGTGTCGAGTTCCATGATCCGGCGGACCTTGGTCAACGGTCGAGTTTCTGAGGCCGCACGGTTTCTGAACCACTGGTTTTTTATTCGGGGAGAAGTCGTCAGCGGTCATGGGATCGGCTCGAAACAAACCGTGCCGACTCTCAACTTAAGCGCACTCCCAGGCTTGGTCTACCCTCGCGGAGTGTACGCCACCGAGACCGCCGACCTGGATTCGGACCGCCTTTGGCCTTCCATTACCAACGTCGGCGTGCGTCCAACCTTTGGCGGCGAGGAGTTGACGATCGAGACTTATCTGCTCACCACGCTCGAAGGGGAAGCGCCGCGAAATATTGAGGTTCGGTTCCAACACTTCGTCCGAGACGAGCAGAAGTTCGAGAGCCCCGAGGAACTCAGGGCTCAGATCATGCGGGACGTGGGTAGAGCAAAGATTTTCCAGGGGCGTCTGGCGAAACTTGAGAAGTACGCTCCTTCGATATACTGATGGATCAAGGAGAACCTGTGCATCTTTCCGAAGGCAAGATCAAGCACCTCAAGGCACTGTCGAACGAGAAGGGCGTCATCGCCGCCGCGGCAATGGATCAGCGCGGCAGCCTCCGCAAATCGATCGCCTCTGCCAAGGGTGTTCCCGAAAGCGAGATCAGCGATGAGATGATGGCTGAATTTAAGGTCGTCGTCTCGAAGGTGCTTACGCCGCACGCCAGCGCTATCCTGCTGGATCCTGAATTTGGTCTTCCGGCGGCGAAGGCGCGCTCAAAGAATGCCGGGCTGCTTCTCGCTTATGAAGAGAGCGGCTACGACAACGAGAAGCCGGGACGGCTGCCTGATCTATTGCCGCATCTCTCGGTTAAGCGCATCAAGGACATGGGAGGAGACGCGGTCAAGATTCTGCTTTACTATTCGCCTTACGAAGATGCCGATGTGAACGATATCAAGAAGGCATTCATCGAACGAATTGGCGCGGAGTGCGAGACCCACGAAATCCCCTTTTTCCTCGAATTTGTCGGTTACGATCCCAAAGGCGGTGACGAGAAGGGCTTTGAATATGCCAGGCAAAAGCCTGAAGTCGTCATTAAGGCCATGGAAGAGTTCGGGAAGCTTCAATACGGAGTGGACGTTCTCAAAGTGGAGATCCCGGTG
Source organism: uncultured Solirubrobacteraceae bacterium (assembly GCA_964658695.1). Classification (GTDB taxonomy): domain Bacteria; phylum Acidobacteriota; class Terriglobia; order Bryobacterales; family Bryobacteraceae; genus Bog-105. The sequence continues at coordinate 2,890 of CBAAAA010000262.1, forward strand.
AATGCGCAATTCGTCGAAGGTAGCAGCGTTTTCAAAGGCCAGGCTGCTTACACGAGACAGGAAGCGCTCGAATGGTATCGCAAGGCCGCCGCGGTTGCGGAGAAGCCGTTCATCTATCTGAGCGCCGGGGTCAGTAATCCGCAGTTCGTCGAATCGCTAAACATGGCGTCGGAAGCAGGCACCGATTATTCAGGGGTGTTATGCGGTCGCGCCACCTGGAAGGACGGCGTGGCTGTCTATGCCAAACAAGGAGCAAAGGCGCTCGAAGACTGGATGTCTGATGAGGGCGTAAAGAACATCGAATCCGTCAACGCAGCCATCAAGTCTGCCAAGCCCTGGTATTCGAAGTACGGCGTTGCCGCGAACGCCTGAGCGCCGGCATCTAACGCTTGATGCCGTTCGCTTCCATTCCCGAGGCTATTGAGGATTTTCGACAGGGCAAGATCCTGATTGTGGTGGATGATGAGGATCGTGAGAATGAAGGCGATCTCACAATGCTTGCGGAAAAGGTTACGCCGGAGGCCATCAACTTCATGGCCACCTATGGCCGCGGCTTGATTTGTCTGGCTCTGGATGCGGATCTCTGCTTACGATTGAACCTGCAGCAGATGTCGCCGACCAATACGGCGCGTTTCGGGACAGCGTTTTGTGAGGCGATTGACGCTGCAGAAGGGGTTTCTACCGGCATTTCGGCTTATGACCGGGCCTATACTATCAGGGTTGCGATGTCCCCGGATACGCGGCCGCAGGATCTCGCTCGACCCGGGCATGTTTTTCCCCTTCGCGCCAGGCCGGGTGGCGTTCTTGTTCGTAGCGGCCAGACGGAAGCCGCAGTCGATCTTGCCCGTTTGGCGGGTATGTCTCCGGGCGGCGTCATCTGCGAAATTATGAACGAAGATGGAACCATGGCGCGGGTTCCGGAGCTGCGCATCTTTGCCGAGCGCTATGGCTTCAAGATGATCTCCGTTGCGGATCTGATTCGCTATCGAATTCAAACGGAGAAGTTCATCCGCCGCGATGGCGAGGGCCACATTCAGACACCATTCGGAGAGTTCAGAACCGTCCGTTATGTGAGTCAGATGGACGAGGAAGCTCACCTGGTTTTGGTGCATGGTGATGTTGCAGGCAAGAGTGACGTGCTGGTCCGGGTGCACTCTCACTGCGTATACGGTGATGTGTTTCAGTCGGTTGATTGCGACTGCCATCAGCTTCTCGCAGCTGCGCAGAGCGCCATCATGAAGGAAGATTGCGGTGTTTTGATTTATCTTCATCAAACTGGCCCGGGTATCCGAGCCGGTCTGCAGAACGGGCAACGCACACTGTTGACGCATGGCCGTGATCAGTCCTCTTTCGTTCCGTCCGAACACTCTCAGCCGCTGCAACATGAATCCGGCGTTGGGGCGCAGATCCTCTCCGATCTCGGTTTGTCCACTGTGCGGCTCTTGACGAACCATCCACGCAAGATAGTCGGGCTGGAAGGCTTTGGTATTCAGGTCACGGGCCAAATTCCGTTTCCGCCGCCGGTCCGGGCAAGAGCCGAAGAAGACGTGCTTACAAGCTAAGCTTTAATGGCCACTCCATTCCTGGGTGCACCTACGCCCTTTCAGGTGCCGCGCTTTTATCCAATCCTCGACACAGCAGTGCTTCGCGCCCGTCAGTATCCACTAGTGGAAATGGCCAAAACGCTCGTCAGCGCAGGGGTCCGGATTCTTCAGTATCGTCACAAAGACGCGTGGACGGAAGCTGAATATGCGGAAGCTGAGCGGGTTCGAACTCTCAGTCACGACAACGGTGTGCTGTTCGTAATCAACGACCGTGCAGACTATGCCAAACTCCTGGGGGCGGCGCTGCACATCGGTCAAGAAGATCTGCCTCCGGTAGCGGCCCGTAAGATCGTGTCCGATGAAGTCATCGGGTTTTCGACTCACAATCGAGGGCAACTGCTTCGCGCCGATTCAGAACCGGTTGAGTACCTCTCAATTGGTCCGATTTTCGGGACTACATCCAAGCTGAATCCCGATCCCGCGGTCGGCGTCGCAGGTCTCGAGAAACTGCGGCCACTCACCGAAAAGCCGCTCGTCGCAATTGGAGGAATCAGTGTCGAGACAGCCCGCGCTGTCCTCGATGCGGGGGCTAACTCAGTGGCCGTCATTTCGGCGATGCTGCCCGAAAAGTGGGATCGCAAACTAGCGAAGCAGTGTGCGACCCGCTGGCTGGCCCTTACTGCCTAGCGGGTTCAAACTGTCTTGATTCGTCCAACTCCGGTTTATTCAGGGCGCTGTGTCGCCGTCCGTACGAGAAGTAGACCACCAGCCCAACCAGCATCCAGAGGAATGCGACCCCCTGCGACCGGTGATTCAGTGACACAATCATCAAACCGCAGATCAGCATGCCGAGTATGGGAACCAGCGGCACTAACGGAGTCCGGAATGGGCGGGCGATGCCGGGTTGCTTACGTCGCATAATCCACACTCCGAGTGACACCAGTACAAATGCAAAGAGAGTTCCGATGGACGTCAGGTCGCCGGTGATGTCGCCCGGCAGAAAGCCGGCCAGCAGTCCGACAAACAAGAACAAGATGATATTGCTCTTGTAGGGGGTGCGGCAGGTGGCATGAAGATCCGAAAAGACCTTCGGAATCAAGCCGTCGATCGACATGGAGAAGAAAACGCGGCTCTGTCCCAGGAGCATGACCAGGATGACGGAAGAAAAACCGAACAGAATAGCGACGGTGACCAATGTTGCCAGCCAGCCAAAGCCGGGCATGTGATGCTGTATCGCGTAGACTACGGAAGCTTCCTTGCCCGCTGCCAGGAACTCCTTCCAATTGCCCACGCCGGTGATCACGTAGCCGAATAGCACATAAAGGACCGTACAGACCGCCAGAGAACCCAGAATGCCGATCGGCATGTCACGTCCCGGGTTCTTGGTCTCCTGGGCGGCAGTCGAGACAGCATCAAAGCCGATGAACGCGAAGAACACGATACTCGCTCCGCCCAGCACGCCGCCCCAACCGTGTTGGAAAGTACCTTCGTGGCCCGGAGTACCGGGAGGAATCAGAAACGGAGTGTGGTTTGCCGGGTTGATGAACTGCCAGCCAATTGCGATGAAAGCAATAACTATGATGACCTTTACTAAGACGATGATCGAGTTGAGAAATGCAGATTCCTGAATGCCTTTGATCAGCACAAGAGTAATGATCAGCAGGATCAAGAGAGCCGGCGCGTTTACAATACCGCGTACTCCGTTGGGCGAGGTCTGAAGTATCGAATGGCACCACTGATAGGGAATGGCGCCGCCGGTCAAGTTGTTCAGGTATTCACTCCACGCAATAGCGACGGTGGTTGCGCCGAGAGCGTACTCCAGAATCAACGACCAGCCGATGACCCAGGCAACGAACTCGCCCATCGTTACATAAGAATAGGTATAGGCGCTGCCGGCGATCGGAATCATGGATGCAAACTCTGCATAACAGATTCCCGCGAAGGCGCAACCGATAGCTGCAACTATGAACGAGAGAACAACCGCGGGGCCGGCCGCTTCCGCAGATGCCGCGGCGGTACGCACAAAAAGACCTGCACCGATAATTGCGCCAATTCCGAGGGCGATGAGGCCCTGGGCGTTTAAGGTACGTTTCAGACCATGCTCTTGATCTCCGACCTGATCGAGCAATTTTGAGAGAGGCTTTGTTCGAAAGGCGCTCATGCTTGTTGACACTGTAACAGAGAAGTTACTGGGCCTGCACCTTCCGGCTACTCGTTACATTGTCAGGCGTCAGAGGGAGCAGTTTCCGGGGCCGCAGCAGGCTTTCGGCTTGATGGCGCGAATGAAGGCGCTGATGAATTTGCCTTCCACTCGGGGGGCGATCACGTCTACGTCAATTCCTTCCTTGGCCAGAAAGGCCCTTGCGTCTTCGACGTCATAGACTCGTGTCGGCTCGATTTCAATGGCGGTGAAGCCGGCTGCGATCAGCTTGCCGCGGTATTCCTCTTCCTGGAGCGCCCCGCCGACGCAGCCCACCCAGAGCAGTACATTCTCCCGGAGTTCCAGGGGTACGTAGCCTCT
>CBAAAA010000263.1:0-328 GCA_964658695.1 uncultured Solirubrobacteraceae bacterium
TCCGTCGCAGATAATCTCCGCCAGAAGTGCTTCTTTGTCGGGAAAATGCCGGTACGGCGCACCGACCGAGACCCCTGCCAGACGCGACGCTTCGTTCAAAGAGAAGCCGCGCGGTCCCTTCTGTCTGACGAGCTTTAGAGCCGCTTTCTTAAGGGCTGCCTTCAGATCGCCGTGATGATAAGACCTCTCAGATTTACGCGGACTCATAAAAAAATTACGTGGATCTTGCCGCCAACGGCTGCATCCACAATTCTGATCCTTGCCAAAGCGAAAGCTCGCCGGCGCGTTTCGCTTGGCTAGCGATGTCGGTGACGCGTTGCGCCGCTCG
>CBAAAA010000263.1:338-6933 GCA_964658695.1 uncultured Solirubrobacteraceae bacterium
GGTTCGAGCTTCTTTTGCGAGTACTGCTTGCTGCATGACAGAAGAAGGAAGTGTAACGGCGCGGCCCCTCAAGCTGAATCTCGATAAACGCGTGATCGAGCGAACCCGCCGCAGTGCCCGTGTGCCGACTCCTCGTTTCTTCTGGCTTAACCCTCTGTATAATTCCAGTGCGTGGAGGAATGAATGGCTAATACCAGATCAGTGCTGCTGCTTGGGGTCCTGGCTTGCCTGAGCTTTCGATCGCCCGTTTTGGCCGAGAGTTTCACATTTCAAACGATTAACGATCCAGACCTGTACCAACAGCCGGAATTAGGTCCCTTGAGCATTAATAACGGAAATGAAGTCGTTTTCGTTGGCAAATACTTTGAGCCTTTGTATCCGACACTCTACTCTCCTCCGGGGACGTTCACCGCGCTCGCCGGTTTTCCACCTAATGGCGAGTGCTCTCCAGTCATCGACTGCGGCGCCGCTGCCAACGCCATCAACAACAAAGGAGAGGTGATCGGTACCACAAGTTACCAAACTGGTGTTGTGACGTCGGTGCCGTACGGACAGACGTTTTTGTGGACGGGCAACTCTTGGAGAACGGTCCAATCTCCCTATAACCTGGGGTCAGGTTACCCGGAAGTGGTATATTTCGGGGGATTGAACGATGCGGGCCAGGTGGTGGGAACCTTCGGGCATATCTTCGAATATCACAACGACCCAGAGAACCTTCAAGTTGCTATCGACGGGAGTTTTCTATGGCAGAACGGAATTTCTAAGAAAATTGCCGATCCTGCCGGCTCGAATGCAAGCACCACAGCGGCAAACGATATCAATGACCGCGGCGAAATCGTTGGTTCCTACACCGACAGCAAAGGCGTAGTTCACGGGTTCACCGATACCGGCGGCGTTTTCAAGACGCTCGATTTTCCGCAAGCGGTATCGACGCGGTTAAACCTCGTCAATAACGCCGGTCAGATTACCGGGGTGTATACAGACGCTGCCGGGAATAATCACTCCTTTTTCTACAGCGGAGGGAAGTTCATCGCTCTTGGCTTCGCCGGCGACCCGGACCCGGTGGTCAACGCTCTCAACAACTACGGAGAGATAGTTGGGCAGAACTTTGTATACGACAACGGGGAGTATCAATCTCTAAATCTTGATGTCACAGGTGTAAATGACTCAGGCGTTATCGTCGGCGTAGCCGGACCGTATGAACTGGTTATCGGATACCCCGGCAGTGCCACGACGCCGGAGCCCTCCAATTTGGGATATTTGACGTTGGCGGGATCCGGACTGCTCGGAAGTTTATTGCTTCACCGCCGGTCTTCCCGTATTCGGATCGCAAGGCGATAGTAGCGTTCTTTGGCTGGTTTGCGGGTTCCTCAGAGTTCGAGTCGCCTTGATGCTGCGAACGAGAGATTCGCCTGGCGCATACGACCATCCCGCGGTGGGTACAGCATTACACCCCGGAATCTGAAAAGCGTTGGCAGCGTTATGCGCGCCCGGCGGAAATACGGCGACGATGCCACAGAGGTGGAAAGCCCCATAACGCAAGCATCACATACAAAGGTGAGTAAATCCGTTCAAATCTAACCTGGCTCACAATGTGCGACAGATCCGTAGTGGGAACTGCGTATAAACATTGATCACGGCCGTGATCGCGTCATTGAGGGTCGCCTCGGTGATATGCCGAAACAATGTAAACGATGTTAACATCAGAAGGCAGGAGAACTCACATGAACACCAATGGCATGACCGCTCTCATCACAGGCGCTTCCTCCGGATTGGGCGAGGAATTTGCAAAGCAGCTGGCGTCTCAAGGTTACAATCTTGTCCTCGTGGCGCGATCGAAAGAAAAATTGAACCAGCTCGCCGGGATGCTGCGGCAAAGCTGCAATGTACAGGTTACCGTCATAGCCGCTGACTTGGCTTCGAGCGAAGCCGTCAGTCGCGTTATCGATGAGGTGAACCATCTCGACATGAAAGTAGACCTCCTGGTGAATAATGCCGGCCTTGGCTTGTTCGAAAACTTCCTGGACACGCCGCCGGCAGCACAGCTTCAGCAAGTGGACGTGAATGTGCGGGCTCTCGTGCAGCTGACTCACGCATTCGCGCCCGGCATGGTCAGAGCCGGTCGCGGTGGTGTGATCAACATCGCGTCCAGCGCCGCTTTCCAGCCATTGGCGGGCGCAGACGTATACGCGGCGTCGAAGGCTTTCGTCCTCTTCTTCAGCGAGGGGCTCTCATTCGAGCTCGTAAGAAACAAGGTCCGTGTCCTGGCCGCATGCCCGGGTCCGGTCGCAACCCAATTCTTTGCCAAAATGAACCCTAAGCTGCAGGCCAGGCAAATGGATCAGCCCGCAGCCATCGTCAACCAGATTCTCCGGGCCTTTGCCAAAGGCAAGAGAGTTGTTATCCCCGGCAAGTTCACTGTCCGCCTTGGCGCATTGGGAGCACGCCTGATGCCTAGAAATGTGCTTCTTCGCCTCGCAGCGGGAACCGTTCGGCAGTTAAACCAAAAGCCGGCCTGAAGTTGAATGCAGGAACAAGACCCGAGTTCTTCGCAGATTCCAATCTCTAATGTCGACCAAGCCAACAGAACCAACGACCGTGGCAGGGAGGTGTTGGTCGACTGTGCGCAAAGACCACCGGAAGTGGCCAGAATCAGCATCTTCCTCGGATGCTGGTGAAGTCTGCGCGGACTCCACCAAAACGTGTTGCGCGATCCGCCTCAGTCTGTCTCGCGTCACTTGGACGGGGATTCAAATGAGAAGACACGCCAGAGCGTACCGTCCTTCCTTACAGGCGCCGAAGGGAGAATCCTACCGGCAAATGCGCTGACAGCTCTCCCCCAAAATTGATGTGAGGCATTGTTTGCCTCCATTACGCGGATTTCCCATACTCCTCGAAATCGCCGCCAAATGTCACGTGCAACCAAAGTTCCTATGCCCCGCCGACGGTAGCGACGAAGAACAAAGAACTCGGCCATGTCCCAAACTCCCGCATCTCCCGAAATTTCCGAGCCGCCTTTTACGAATACAAATCCGGCTAGTTGACCGTCGATCCTCACAAGGAACTGGTGCCGGTTAGACTCGCGCCAATAATGCGAAAGATTCCGGTAGCCGAATCGTCCGTCAGCTCCTACATCAAGGCTGACGAACTCGCTGAAATCGTGAATGTATAACTCAAGAAGGTTGGCAAGCACAGGCTCGTCTTCCGGGGTTGCGGGTATGACCTCAACGTGAGCTTGTTTGCCGTCTTGATTTTTCGACGTCATCGAAGTTCTCTTGAGTATATTCAGTGCTAATTGTATTAACCGGACCTGACAGATCGAAGTCCACTTGGCGTCGGCCAAAGCTTCAACATCACTGCCCACAAGCGCCAACCGTCACGCAGCATGTATCTGCCGGTTCCATCTGCAAGCCGCTTCGATTCGACCCGCTTGTTCCACCAAACCGCCGAGTCAACCCTTTTTGAGGTCCGGAGTTCACCGCATCCGCAGGTGCTCCGGTTCGGAACCTTTCATTTCTTCATCGGACCGGTACGCAAAGCGGCAAGAATCTTTCGCGCAGCTCTCCATGCGCGCATACCCACACTCGGTCACACAGACGCTTACGTTGCGGATGCGAGCGATGCGCGAGTACGCGGCCGAGCGAGGCTGGCAAGAGCACTTCTCGATGCCGCGGAGGCTGTAAATGTGGAGGACTGCGGGGTACACGAGCAATGGCGCGAAAATTCTCCTAGGACGTCTTCACATACTTTGCAAGGAACGACAACACTGCACGAATGCTTGGATTTTTTGCGGCTCGGTCTTCGGATTTATGCCGGCAACCTCTGTGGCCCAGAGCCCATTCTGTCGGCAATAGACGTAGAAATCTTCCCGTGGTCGAATCGGGCTCTCCGATATCACTCGTTTGGAAAGCACACCAATTGCAACCTCCTTTGTCACTCGGGGGAGGCGACGATAAAACATGCTTGGACGGCTGTACTATTACGGTTACAGTAGCGTCAGCCAAACCATCTTCGATGACGGAAAACCGCGTAACAATCTCCGCTACTACAAAGCGGCAGACCAGGAGTACATTGACACTTACCAGCAGACCATCGCCGGCGCGGTCGGGACGTGCCCTGGTGACGCTATATAACGTCCTGGGAGGAGGATGGTGAGAACATGATAATCACTGCCTCGGCCCAAATCACTCATATCGGAGCGCCTGCGTTGGAGCAATCCGCGCCGCTCGCCGCGCCGGAACGTAAGCCGCCAGCGAGGCCACCACAAACATCAGCGGAACCACTACGACATAAGCCACCACATCCACCCCGCCCGCATTGAACACCATCGCGTTCATCAAACGCTCCACCGCGAAACCCATCGCCAGTCCCAGCGCTGTCCCGATCGCCACCAGCCAAAGCCCCCGGCGCATCATCAGCCGCAGCACATCCACGCCGCGAGCCCCGATCGCGATCCGTATTCCAATCTCGCGAGTCCGCCGGGTCACGTTGTAAGCCACCAGCCCATACAAACCGGCGATGGCCAGCAAAAGCCCCACCGCACCCATCATGCTCACCAATTCGATCGCGCCCAGTCCTCCGCCCACCACCCACTGTTGATAGAAGTGTTCGTAGCTTCCCGCCTCAAATAAGGGCATGTTCGCATCCAGACTCCGCACCACCTTTTTCAACACCTCCATTGACTGCTGCGGATCGCCGCTCGTCTTCATCATTAAAGCCATCCGCGCCACCGCATGCTGCGCCAGGGGCAGATACACAAAATCCAGCGGCAGCTCATCCCCCTGCTGATATTTGATCGTCCGGGCCACACCGATAATCTCCACCGGCGTTCCCGTGCGATTCTCCAGCCGGAGGCGCTTGCCCACCGCATTTTCCCCCGGCCAATAGTGCCTGGCGAACTGCTCATTCACGATCGCCACCCGCGGCGCGTCCGCCTTATCCGACTTAAGGAATGCGCGGCCCTGCAAAATCGGAATGCCCAGCGTGTCGAAATATCCTTCATCGACCGTGTCCATCGTTGAGCTGAAATTTTCGCGATCGCGCGGCATTGTAAAGCCGTCCGGCACAAAAGCAAGTCCGTCCCAGTTATCAATGCCCAGAGGAATGTTCTGCGTGAGTGCCGCGCCCCGGATCCCGGGAGCCACCCTCGCCCGTTCCGCCAGTTCCCGGTAAAAGCGCTGCGTCTGCACGGTGCTGTACTGCACCAGCCGGGGATCGAAGCGCGCCATCAGCAGGTGGTCCCTCGAGAAATCGGATGCCTCGTTCCAGCTCCGCTCGAAGCTGCGCATCATCAGGAAGGCCGCCGTCAACAACATCAACGAAACGGATACTTGCGCCACTACCAGCACATCGCGGCCCCACAGCTTTTTCCTTCCTGGCACGTCGGCATCGGACGCTTTCAGCCCGCTCACAAGGTCTGTCCCGGTACTCTGCAGGGCTGGCGCAAAGCCGCACAGCAGCGCACTCAAGAATGTCGCGGCAACGCTCTCCCACAGCACGCGAAAATTCATCTGAAACGGCGGAGTGACTGGCAGGTCAGTCGGAATGTGAACATGGGTGCGAAAAAAGGAGATGCCGGCGTAACCAATGCAGATCCCGATCAATCCAGCCGGCAGCGCCAGCATCAGGCTCTCCGTAAACAACAGCCGGATCAGGCGAAGACGTCCAGCTCCCATGGCCAGCCGGATCGCAATCTCCCGTTTCCGCGTGCGTGCGCGGCTCAACAGCAGTCCCGCCACGTTGGTGCAAGCCACCAGCAGCACCGCCAGCGCCAGCACCGCAAAAATCACGCCGAACTTCCAGTTGACGTCATCACTTTGAGTCCGCATCTCGAATTCCGTGTGTACCATCGCCCCACGGTTACGGCTGATCGTCGGATACTCGCTTTCGAAATGTTTCGCCAGCACCGCGAGTTCATTCCGCGCCTGCCCCATCGTCGTCCCCGCCTTCAGCCGCGCTTTCACATTCAGTTCCCGATCGTCCCGGTCTTCGAAAAAGTTCTTCTGTGGATTGGTGGAAAACACGCGCGCCATCGCCAGCGGCATGTAGAAATCGGGATGCCCGAATACCTGCAGTCCCGAAAACGTCTCCGGCGTCACCCCGATCACGGTGAAGTCCACCCCGTTCAGGCGCACATGCCTGCCAATTACCGACGGATCACTTCCGAATTCGCTCTGGAAGAATGTTGGCCCTAGCACCACCACCGCATCACGGTCCGGCACTCTGTCTTCGTCTTCCCGAAACCCGCGGCCCAGCTTTGGCTCCACGCCCAGCACCCGGAAGTAGTTCCCAGACACCAGCATCCCGCCCTTTACCCGCGCCGTAGCTCCCGCCTCCGCGCTGAAGCCCACCGCCCCCATGTCTACGTTCGCCACCACCCCGTCATAGCTCTTCGTCTCCCTCGTTATGTCCAGGTACTCGCGATACGAGAAATCATCGAATTGATTGTTCTGGGAAGTGCTCACCAGTGTCATCACACGTTCCGCGTCCGGCACCGGCAGGGGCCGTAAAATCAGGCCGTCGAGAAACGGGAATGTGGCCGAGTTCATCCCGATTCCCAGCGCTAGCGTCAGCACCACAAACGCCGCCAGACCCG
>CBAAAA010000264.1:0-6902 GCA_964658695.1 uncultured Solirubrobacteraceae bacterium
GCCCGCTTTACGCGTTTCGATCCCCTTTGGATTACTGAATCAGATTGGGATTTCATTCACGATGTCAATCTGAAAGCGACGTTCTTCTGCTGTCAGGAAGGCGCAAAACAGATGAATGAAATCGGCCATGGACGCATTGTCAATATCAGTTCCCTGGGCGGCATCAGACCCTGGGCCGATCATGTTCATTACTGCGCCTCGAAGGCCGGGGTGATCATGATGACCAAGGCTTTAGCGAAGGCACTGGCTCCAAAAATCACCGTGAACTCGGTCGCTCCCGGCGTGATTTCCTTTGGCGAGGAAGACGCCCGGGTCCGATCGATGATCGACGCAACACCGATGCAACGTGCGGGGCGGGCTGAAGAAATTGCAGAAGCGGTTCACTTCTTTCTGACCGCTCCGGATTTCATCACGGGCCAGATCCTGTCGGTGGATGGCGGCTTGGGCGAGCGCTAGCCAAACTAAACTAACTGCCCTTCGGATCGGCCACAAAGTCTGGTGTGTGTGTCTCGTTCCCGACTTCAAACGCCGTGAGATAGGCAAGCCGCAGAATCTTTGCCATCTTTACGTAGTTAATCTTGTCTGCCGTATCCGTCGTGTGGTGGTAATCCGGATGAAACCCGGTAAACCACCATATCGACGGGATATTTTTCAGCACGAAGGGGAACTGGTCGCTTCGAAAGAACACGTTGAGCGCCGATTCATGATCGAAGCGGTCGTCGAGTTCCAGTCCTACGTATTTGTTCTCCTCCGCGATTGTCTTACGGTATTGCGGACTGTAAGTTCCTCCAATCAGATTCAGGCGATTGCTGGTGTCGCCGGGAACATCGATCAAGCCTTTCGTCTGCTCGCTTTCGGTCTCATTGCGGCCGATCATGTCGAAGTTGATCATCAGCCGGGTTGTATCGAGCGGGCGCAGGGGATGTGCCGCCATATAGAAGGATCCGAGCAGCCCGCGCTCTTCGGCTGCAAAGACCACGAACAGGATCGACCGTTTCGGCTTCACCGGATTGGCCGCAAACGCATGCGCAAGGTCGACCACTCCCACCGTTCCTGAGCCGTTATCATCCGCACCGTGCCAGATGTCGGCCCCGCTCATGCCATCGTGGTCGTGGTGCGCGCTGATCAGGACCGTCTCATGTCCAAGACTTTCATCAGACCCTTCGAGCAGACCCGCAACGTTATACGATGTTCCAGTCCTGCTGAAAAGGTTGCGGAGATGGATGGCGATGCCGGTGTCGGGTAGGTTGCAGGACTGCGGCTTCAGATCACGATCGATGGCCGACTGAAGGTCCGATGGCGCAGTTCCTGAAGCGGAGAAAAGTTCGCGCGCTATTGCATCCGAGATAACCACGGAAGGCGTTTGAAGAGCATCGCCGGCCAGTGCCTGTGAAGGAAGCGGATTCGCTCGCACCGCGGAGCCACCGATGCGGGCGACACGCTCCTGATTGGATGGATGCTTGCGGTTTGGCTCGGCCACGATGAGCACCCCCACGGCGCCATGTGTTTGCGCGTTAAGAACTTTGACTCGCGTGGTGGCATAGCGTGTGTTGCCGGTGCCGTTAAAGCGGGAATGCGGGTCGTTTTCTTGCGGTTCGTGATCGAAGATCAGAACGATCTTTCCATGCGCGTCGATGCTTTGATAGTCGTCGTAAGACAGCTCCGGGGCAGTAATGCCGTAGCCGGCAAAGACAACGGACGCCGAGACGTCAACATCTTTTGGGAATGAGCCGTAAGCGTCGGGGAACTTATATTGTTTAACGGCGCTTTTTCGCGTGAGTGACAAAAAGCTTGCTGCGCGATCGTTCCTGAACTCGATTAATGGAACTGGCTGCAAGTAGGTACCGTCCGCGGCGGGTTTGAGACCGGCTTTGGCAAACTCGCTCGCGACCCATTGCACCGCTGCGTCGTCGCCCGGCTGAAGGGACATGCGGCCTGTCAGAGCATCGGAGGCAACGAAGGTCAGATCCGCACGGAGATCGGATTCCTTGATGGCCCTGTAGCCCAACGCCCACGGTTCAGGTACTGGAGTGAGAAGAGCAAAGAGGGCCAGGCCGCATCCGATGTTCATCTTCAAAGAGTACTCTGCATCGCTATCGAAACCAGAGAGCGTCCGCAGCCCTCTACAAAAGGAGATGCGAGCTTTGAGATTTGCAGTTGCGGTGGTGGCCTTCGCCGCCTACGTTGTTTTGGATGGCAAGAAAATTTCGGAGCGGAAACGAAATGCAAGGCTCGCCAGGAAGAAGCGGTTTGTCATTGTAGGTGCTGGCTTCGCCGGTGTGGAAGCAGCCAGTGAACTGGCGCGTGAGCTTCCGGCAGCGGGCAGCGAAGACGCCGAGATTATATTAATCGATCAGCGCGATTACCTGCTTTTCACTCCCATGTTGACCGAAGCGGTAGGGTCCAGCATTCAACCACACCACATTATTGTTCCTCTGAGTTCATACTCCGATCGCATCACGTCCGTTCGGGGCGTGGTGAAGCAGATCGACTTGGCGACGCGCACAGTGACGTTTGCTGATGAGAAGATAGCGCCGATCCACGGAGATTATTTGCTGGTTGCGCTCGGAGCTACTTCAAACTTTCATCATATTCCCGGCGCGGAAGAAGCTGCCTTTACCCTGAAGAGCCTGGATGACGCGCTGGGTATCCGGCAGAACGCCATGGAGATGATCAAGTCGGCCTCGGAAGAGCACGACGCAGAAAAACGGAAGGCAAAGCTGACGTTCGTGGTTGCGGGCGGTGGATACACCGGGGTGGAAGCCATCGCCGCTTTAAATGAACTGGTCCGCGACGGAGCCCGCAAGTATTCTTCGCTACAGGATACTCCGATTCAGATGGTGATCGCAGAACCAATGCAGCGGCTGATGCCGGAAGTGACGGAGGATCTTGCTTTCTATGCTCAGAAGCAATTGGAGTCCGCTGGCATACGAGTGCTTTTGAAAACCGGCATAAAGACCGTTCACGACGGTGTCATTGGACTCACGAACGGCGAGCAGATTCGGGCAGGCACCTTTATCTGGACTGCCGGTGTGCAACCGAATCCAGTCGCGTCTGAGCGTGGCGGCCTCAAGGTGAATTCCTGTCTGGAACTGGAGCAGCGCGAGAGTGTTTGGGCGGTGGGAGATGTGGCTGAGGTGCCGAAGCCGGACGGCAAAGGGAGTTATGGTGGAACGGCGCAGAACGCCACGCGCGAAGGGAAGCTTGCGGCCCAGAACATGCTCCGCTCGATCCGCGGTGAGGCGCAAAAGCCATTTCGTTACACGCCGATCGGCGAGTTGGCGCTGGTTGGAAAGCAGAAAGGTATTGCGCGGGTCTACGGAGTCAACTTTTCGGGTCTCACGGCGTACCTGATGTGGCGCGCCGTTTACATTCTGAAAATGCCTTCCTGGACCCAGCGCATTCGAGTCATCAGCGACTGGTGCGCAGACCTCGTACTTGGACCCGCGGATGAGTATCTGCTGTCATCGGCGCACACGGAAAAGAACCCGATGCAAGCGCAACGGTAAGGCGAAGCCCGGCGATTGCGCCTATGTCTTCAAGTTGGAGTAACGCGAATCGGTCGGCGGGTATCCTACGAGTGGCTCTCTAGCACGATGGAAGTTCAATCCCCCGCCCCGCCCCGTTGGCAGACGTTCCTCATCGACCTTTGGCGCCGAATTTGGGTTCGAATCGCAATAGCCGTCTTTTTCCTTCTGATAATCGCCGGCTCGATCACGTTCTCCGTCTTTTATTCGAAGTATGAGCGGATCGTGGATGAACGGATCAAGCGGCCGATTTTCAATGAGCCAGCGCAGATTTTCGGCGCGTCAGATCGAGTGACTGCGGGCGATGAGAGGACGGTCAGCGGGATTGTTACGGAACTCCGCCGCGCAGGCTATGTTTCAGGCGCAGACGGCACCGCTTCGAAAGTGGGTATCTTTTCGCAGCATGGGCCGAAGATTCAGATTAAGCCCGGCGTCGCGAGTTATCAGCCTGGCCAGGAAGCGACGCTCGAGATCACAGGCGGACAGATCGCGTCGATCACTGGAGCGAAAGGCGAAGCGCTGCCGTATTACGATCTTGAACCCCAACTGGTCACCGGATTGTTCGACACCAAGAACCGATCACTCCGACGGCTGTTGACCTACAACGAGATTCCGGTGGTCGTGCGGCAGGCAATCATCTCCGTCGAGGACCGGCGGTTTTTTGAACACCGGGGCATTAACTATGGCCGACTGATCGAAGGTCTGCTCACGCCAGTTTTGCGTCACCGGCGGATGCAAGGCGGATCGACATTGACCATGCAGATGGCGCGCAGCTTCTTTCTCTCGAACGAGCGGAGCGCGAGCCGGAAGCTGGCCGAAATGATGATCGCGCTGGTGCTGGAGCGCCGCTTCAGCAAGGAGCAGATCCTCGCAATTTATGTGAACCAGGTGGATCTGGGACAGCGGGGATCTTTCAACATTCGCGGATTCGGAGAAGGGGCGCTGGCGTACTTCGGGAAAGACATCGAGAGTCTGAACCTTCCGGAAGCGGCTTTGCTGACGGGGATGGTCAACGGGCCGAGCTATTTTTCTCCCTTTCGGCATCCGGATCGTGCAGTGAAGCGGCGAAACGTGGTGCTGCTCTCGATGTTTGAGAATCACGTGATTGACCGGACGACGATGGAAGCGGCTGAGGCCACTCCGTTGAAGCTTGCTCCAATTAACGGACAAGGCGAGGAGGCTCCTTATTACGTGGATATGGTTCGGGACCGGTTGCTTTCTCAATACGACGAATCGGAGCTCGATAACGGCGGGATGCGGGTGTACACATCACTCGATCTGCAGCTGCAAAGGGCGGCGGCAGAGGCTGTTGCCGAGGGGATGAAGCAGGTGGATGCGGCGGTCATCCGTCAGCGTACCCGCAAGATCCGGCAGGGCAAAGGCAAGAACGCCGTGGTGACGACCGAGGTGGCTTCCGGGCCGATGCCACAAGTGGCGTTGATCGCTATCGATCCGCATACCGGCGAGGTTCTGGCTCTTTCCGGGGGGCGGGATTATGCAGCCAGCCAGTTGAACCACGCGCTGGCAAAGCGGCCGACGGGATCCATTTTCAAACCGTTTGTCTATGCGGCTTCGATCAACACGGCGTTAACCGGTGATCCCGCGAAGGCGTTTACACAGGTGACGATGCTGGATGCGAGCGAAGGCGTGTTTGACGACAACGGGAAGCCGTGGGCTCCGCACAACTTCGATCCGACCGAGAGTACCGGCGATGTAACGGCTCGTTTCGCGCTGCAGCATTCCATTAATACGGCCACTGTGAGGATGGCTCTGTTAGTGGGGCTCGACAAGGTAGTCGATCTCGCCAAGGCCGCGGGTATATCCGATGTAAAAGCCACGCCTTCGATGGCGATCGGGACTTACAGCGCGGCTCCGCTGGATATGGCGAGCGCTTATACGGTGTTTGCGAACGGCGGCGTGCGGCTGCCCACAACCTTTATTCGTTCGATCCGAACTGGCGCTCAGGAAGAAGACAAGTCCGGCATTGAGGATGACGCGGCCGGGAGTAAGAAGACGGTATTGGATCCGCGCGTCGCTTACGTGATTACCGACATGCTGCAGGCTGTCTTAAACGGCGGCACGGCGAGCGCGGTGCGGGCGCGCTTCGATGCTCCGGCGGCAGGCAAGACGGGCACTTCACACGATGCCTGGTTCGCCGGATACACTTCGAATTTGCTGTGCATTATCTGGGTTGGCAATGACGATTATTCGAATATCAACCTTGAGGGAGCGAAGGCAGCCGCTCCAATCTGGACGGACTTCATGCTGCGTGCGCGGAAGCTGAGCCGCTATCACGACATGCAACCGTTCACCCCGCCAACGGGTGTGATCCCGGTGCATTTGGACCGGCTTTCGAACCTGCCGGCTGACGAGAGTTGCCCGGAGGACTACGACGCCTATTTTGTGGATGGCACAGTGCCCGCGGCGACTTGCGGACATCCAGACGGTCCGTCGAGAAACTTCTTTGACAAGTTGTTTGGGATTGGCAAGCATCCGGAGACGGTTCTACCGCCGATTACTCAGCCGGTTCCGCCTGCTACAACGGCGGTTCCCGGGGAGGCGACGGATACTACGTCAACCTCGACGGTTTTACCCCCAAATCCTGAGGGAAAACCGAAGAAAAAGGGCTTCTGGCATCGTATTTTTGGTGGAGACAAGAAGAATCAGGATTCCGGCGACACGGACGGCAGTAGTCATTAGCCGAGCGCCGCTGAAGAGGGGCGATGTACATTCCATGTACAGGGTCTTACCAGAAGTGACCATCTGCCTGGGAGCGGAATCGAACCAACATCGCTAAGTGATTGCAGTTGCTTCATTCTTACTTGGCCTCTCGGGTGCATTCATGCTATTCCATGGAGCAATCAATCAAACTTACCGAATTCGTGGAAGCCAGCAAGTCGAGAGGAGCTTCGGACGACCTTTTAACGCTGCTCTTGAGGCGGCATGGGTGGCCTGAGGAGGAGATCTTCGCCTCGCTGGGAGGTCCGAACAGCGAATAGTTTTATCGGCCAAGTGCCCTGCCGCATGGCATCGCAGATTGGACAGCGCGGCTCACGCTTTCCAGTTCGCATACTGGCTCGGTTGATCGTAGCTCGGGTTCAATTGCCCGGACTCGAGCACTTTGCTTCTTTGTCGCGGCAACTTCACACTCAAGGAGACGGAGATTAGCCCGCTCTGTGCGCTTGCTAGAGGATCAACTTCCGCGGTTGCTGCCAATAAGGAATAATGGCGTAGCGGCGCCATTCGGCTGCGTTGTGGATGGTCGCACGGGACGAAACCGGTGATGCAATGAAGGGATACAAATTCAAAGCGAAGATTGAGCCAGGCGATGGTGGAGGAGCTTATGTGCTGTTTCCATATGACGTCGAGAAAGAA